>JAJDCF010000080.1 GCA_029260955.1 Patescibacteria group bacterium
GTGCTTTTCATGTGCTCTATGATTTTGGGGACAAGTTCTTCATATTCCTCTTTGGTATATTGTTTATTTAAGATGCAATATTGTTTATGCTTTAAGCCAATACAACCAAAACAATCCTTTGTGTTGGCACCACAACTACTAGAATAAATAAGATCTGATGCATCCCAACACAAGTGGCCAAACTTTAGATTTAAAGATTTGAAAAAGCCGCAGCTTTCATAGTTATACGAACCCTCCTCACCATAATCGCAATCCAAACAATGATGACTTCCCAATATTTGAGTAGAATTACTAACCTCTTCACAGCCTTCACTAAAGAATAAATCATGAGAATTCTTTGAATTATGGATATGATCACCCGTCACATCCTCATTGCCCACACCAGTCATAAATTTAACGGGAGTGTTTTGCTTTAAAGTCTGAAGTTCTTTCATCAAAGCATCGGGGCCTTTTCTTCTCAGTTCAATCACCTTCTTTTCGTAATCTTCTTTTGAATAGGACTGGTTCAAAATGTGATACTCCCTTCGCTTTAGCCCAACGCATAAGAAGCAATTGTTAGACCCCTCCAAGTCAAAACAATATTCTAAATTATTTGAGTTGGTACAATCCTGACAGAAGAAACACTCATACAAATTCTGACAATCCGTACACTCATAGCACCACTGGCTGTTACGAGTGATTAAAACATCGATACAATTCTTGCTATTGAAGGGGCTACCATACAAACAATCCTCACAATTGATGGAGCCAAAAATGAGATAGCAATTTTTGCAGTCACCAATAATGTTGCAGTAATCGCAGTTCTCGGTTCGAACTAGTATATTGGCTATGCGAGGAACTTTTTGCTGTAATTCATGAAACTGTTCAAAAAAAGGGCGGCCAAAATCGAATTCCTGACCATAATCCAGGGCATTCCAATCATCACCGTGCCAACTCTCCGGGCTATAGACAGGAAAGGGAGCATCTTTTGGATACATGGAAATGATCGACTTTCCGGTTTTATCACATTTTCGCCTGTAAAGCGTACGTTCATTACGCCACGCTAACCTGCGTTGATACCGGCATAGTGGACACAAGGTTGGCTCCGAGACCTGCATTTTTTCATAAAACTGCCGATCCTCATCGGTAATATCAAAGTCGGTACTGCACTGCTTACAATTAGCCATTAATATACTTCCTTTAGGTAGCACTGCTCGCAGTATACTATCTCAGGTCGGTCAGGCGAATAGGAAGTCTGGATCGCAGCTTGGCATTTGGCGCAGTCACGATCCCAAAGTCTACGTGGATTGCGTGCTGCAAAACGCATCTTATTTCTGATTTCTGGCGCAAAACGTGGAATGGGTATCTGAAGCTGCTTATAAAATTTTAACTCCTGAGGAATAATCTTGTAACCTCTCCCCGACTTCTCGCAAACAAGCATCTGGCTGAGAATATCATCCTCAACCCCATGAATTGAATCAGCAATTTGATAATTTGAGCTAAGCTGTTCCTGCTCTTTCTCATACCAACGAAGCCCCAATGATTCAGCTTCAGTCTTTGCCAAAGGAAAGAAATCCTGAGCAACCGTTTCATTGTAGTCATAAAGCGAATATTTCATGGGAAAGAACTCTCCCCATTCACCAGTCTTCTTCATATGTTCAACAATCTTGGTGCGCAAATCAAAATACTCGTCCTTACTATATTGTTTATTCAAAATACAATACTGAGCTCGATTCATGTTTGAACAACCAAAAACATCCTGACTATTCAAAACCAAATCACAATAATAATTGTCGCTACAAGTCCATGAGAAGGTGCAGAAGGCGTTGTGATGCCCTTCAATACTACCAACCATTTCATAAAAGAGATCCGATTTAAAGCCTGCATGGTTGCAACTGAGCATGTCATGGGCATTCCACCCACCAAAAATGACATCCTTGCAGTTCTCAGCTGGTCCCGTCATATCGAAACAGTCCTTACAATTCTTACTATCAATAATGTGATCCCCCGAAACATTTTGAGAATTAATAATGGTGGTATCACGATGAGGAAAGTGGAGTCTGAATTTATCAAACTCCTTCTTCATATGCTGCACACCGTTCCAGGTATCCAAATGATATAAAGCAATTTTCTTATTATATTCATCTTCTGTATACGGTTTATTAAAAATATGGAACTTCTTATTTCGCAGTCCTACACAGCCAAAGCAAGACTCACAATTCCTACAATCAAACAAAAAAGCACTATCGCTGCAATTCTCAGAATTTTGAGAATATTTGACCTTATAGCACTTCACACAATCAACGGAGTCGTAGCAAAGCTCAGAATTATTGACCCAATAAAGATCACTAGAATCTTTGCAGTACATATTGAAGACGGAATATATGCAGTCCTCATTGTAATCCCCACCAAAAACTAAGTAGCAGTTCTTATTGGAGTTCGTAATATTGCAATATTCACTATTTTGGCCACGCATATTAAAAAGAGCCATATGTGGAACAGCTTTTTGAAGCTCATAAAACTGCTCAAAGAAAGGTCGATCAAAATCAAAGTCTCTACCGTAATCCCTGGCATCCCATTTGTCACCGTACCAAGCATCTTGGGAGTAAACAGTAAGAGATTTATCAGGAGAATAAAGTGAAATGATGGGCCTGTCGGTTAAATCACATTTGTCTTTATAAATGGAGCGTTCATTTCGATGGGCAAAACGCCTTCGATGCCGCTCTTCGATACATAAGGTAGGTGGTGGCACCTCCATTTTCTTCAAAAAGGCCTGCTCCCATTCCGTAACAACAAACTCTTTGCCTGTGATCTTGCAAGTACGCTGAATGTCTGGCATTTAATAAACTTCTTTAAGATAACACTGCTCACAGTATACAATTTCGGGCCGATCAGGCGAATAAGAAGTCTGAATAGGCTTTTGGCATTTGTCACAAGTGCGGTCGAAGAGTTCCCGGCGATTTCTGAGTGCTATACGGGCAGTATTTCTACAAAGTGGGCATTTGCGAGGAAGGAGCAACTTCTCATCCTTGTAATACTTCAGCTCCCGCCGAATGATCTTGAAATTCTTTCTGCAATCCTCACAAGCAAGCACCTCGTTAACAATAGAATCGGGGACATCCACAGTGCGCACAGGTATGTCATTCCATTGAGCAGTTTCTCCTCCTGTTGCAAAAGGTAAATCATCCTTCCATCGCCACCCACGCTTCAATATCTCGTCTTTAGTAAGAGGATAATAATCTTGGATGACCGTTTCGTTGATAGCAAAAGGAGAAAGCTCAACGGGGAAAAACTCACCCCACTCACCGGTTTGCTTCATGTGCTCCACAATACGGGGCAAAAGTGATTCATATTCTTCCTTGGAGTACTTTTTGTTAAGAATGTAATACTCTTTATTTCGAAGACCTACACAACCAAATCCGTGTGAAATAGAGCGACACTCATAGGAGTAGAAAAGATCATTTCCGGTATCACATTGGGCCGAAAAGGCAGCTGATTTATGACTGTTAGTAGAATAAGCCTCGTAGTTGAAGGAGGACCAACCCACATGATAAGCATCCAGACAGTCTTTTGCATCTGAATCCTGAACGTAAATACAATCTCGCCCATTGTAGAGTTGGTAACAAAATAGACAGTCCTTGGATTCAAAAACATAGTCTCCCGTACAATCCTCTGTTTTGTCCTGAGTGGAATAAAGGTGTGGATGCTTTAGGCGAAGTTCATTAAGTTTCTTCATGACAGCTTTAACGTGATCTGGATTTTGTAGATCAAAATCTGTCAAACGTCTTTCGTACTCATCCTTTGTGAGCTGTTCATTGAACATGCAGTACTGCTTATTACGAAGCCCAACCGAAGCAAAACAATTTGAAGAAGCTCTGCAATCATACAAATAGGAAGAATCACTACAGTTATGTGAAAGAGTGCAAAACTTACAATTATAGGAATCATTACAGTCCACACATTCATATAAACGCTCTGACCGAAAACAGAAACTGGAATCGATAGAATCCTTACACTGGTACATCCAATAGGAATAAAGCAACGACTCAGATTTATAGATACAGTAACTCAAGAATGAATTTCGACTGTCCCAAATAAAATTACAATAATCTGAATTCTCAATATTAGTCGCTACCAAAGCAGGTCTTGGGACTTCCGCCAACAAATCTTTAAACTGCTCAAAAAAAGGTCTGCTAAAATCGTAATCTCGACCAAAATCCTCCGCATTCCAACTATCACCCCACCAAGCTGACCTACTGTAAACAGGAAAAGGAACGTCCTCGGAATACATTGAGATAATAGGCTTTCCCGTCTTATCGCACTTTCTGTTATACAAAATAGTCTCATTCCTCCACGCCATTTTTCTTCGCATACGACAATCGGGGCACTGAGTTGGAGGTGGAACCGGACCGGCTTCAAAATGAGAAGATATTTTATCTCTCAATTTATTTTCCTCATCAGTAATCTCAAAACCTGTGTTGCACTGCGTACAAGTACTCATTAATAAATCTCCTTCAAGTAACACTGTTCACAGTATACTACCTCGGGGCTATCGGGAGAATAGCTGGTTTTGATGTCCTTTTTGCATTTGGTACATTCTCGATCATAGAGCTTGCGGGGATTTCGAAGGGCAAAACGAAGTCGGTGACGTTCATCAGGATGTAAATGTGGAACCGGCAAA
>JAJDCF010000009.1 GCA_029260955.1 Patescibacteria group bacterium
AAAAAAACCTGCGCCAAAAAAGTAGCATGACCAAAAAATAATGCAAATCCGGCCAACCAGAATGAAAATTAACCAAATCCCCCCGCTTTTCTGAGCCCCAGGGGCATACCTAGTAGACCCCATGTATTCTGATGCACAGATCTTGCACAAAGTTTGCACAGATCTTGCACAAACCTTGTGCAACAGAATTACCTACCCCAAAAAGGATACCTTAGAGGGCTTATTAAAAATTTGTAAATCATCATTAAATCATGTACATTCACAATCCGCGCAAAATGAATTACTAGTATTTAATTGAATTTTTATGAAGAGAGTGCATTTTTTTATCTACGATGAGCTCGCAGAGCAAATCAACGAAGCAATTATCAGATGGGGCTTTAGCAGCCAATCTGAGTTTTACCGCTACCTGGCTATGGAGTTTATTCGCAATGAACGAAAGCTCAAAACAACTGATGACACCCTAAAGGACCACACCAAGGCCATTCGCATGATTAAAACAAGCCAGCGAAAAACCTTCCTGGATCCGCAGACCTAATATTAGAACTGAATTTCTGCGCCATCAATCACGTGACCAATTACCTGGGCCTCCACGCCTTCTTTTGCCAATGATGCAATCACGCCATCAGCTGCCTCCACACCTGTGACCATCATCATACCCACACCCATATTCCAAGCTTTGTAGGCCTCTTCCGAAGTAACCTGCCCCAGCTCCATCAATTTGAGCATAAAATCATGAGGTTCAATCAGCGAATCCAACTTGGCTCCAAAGCCATGTTTTTTGAGAAGCCTCGGTAGATTTCCACGAATCCCCCCACCCGTATTATGGACAATTCCTTTTATTGCATGTTCCTTGCTTTCACCATACCTACCAATGACATTCAAAATCGCCGCGTGGTAAATTTTTGACGGCGTCAAAATCACTTCACCCCAGGTTCGCTCATCATCATATTTTTCTGACACCCAATTGTCACCAAAGGCATCATTCAAAATCTTGCGAATCAAACTGAGCCCATTCGAACGAATTCCCTCGGATTTCAAGCCAATAATCGCATCACCAACCTTAATATCAGTACCATTAAGCACGCGATTCTTCGCCACAATACCAACGGCCGTCGCATTCCAAACCGCACCGTTCAGAGCATCGCCAAGTTCGGCCAATTCACCACCCGGCACCACAATTTTTTGCTCCAAGGCCGCAGCTTGCAAGCCTTTCATCAACCCTTCTACCATTTCTGCATCAAGCCCTGGCGAATCCAAAGTATTAGTGACAGAAATTACCTCCGCCCCCATACAAATCGCGTCATCCACCACCATTGCCATCAAATCATAACCGAGTGTATCGAATTTTCGCATTTTTTCTGCCACCTCAATTTTGGTCCCAACTCCATCATCATTTTGAACCAAATAAAACTCACCCATATCGAGCAAACCCGCAAAGCCACCTTCATCTGTCACGGGCTGACCCATCATTCCCGCGCGTCCAGCAAAAGTTCCTTTAGCTGCCTCGTAGGCCAACCTGGAACACTTGTCGCCCAGTTCTACGTCTACCCCTGATTCTTTGTATGTTGCCATAATAATTTAACTTATTTTTCCATCTTCAAGTGTCAAATGTCGCCCCTTCACAAGTTCGCGCACAAACGGGTCATGAGTAGTCAAAAGCACCGTCGCACCTTCCGCATGCAGATTGCTTAGAAGATCAACAATCCCCCTCACATTCTCCTCATCCAAATTCCCAGTGGGCTCATCGGCAATAATAAGACGAGGCTTATGAACCAGTGCACGTGCAATCGCCAACCTCTGCTTTTCTCCCCCCGAAAGCTGATCAGGAAATTTGTCCTGAAAATGCAGCAGGCCAACCTTCTCCAAAACTTGCGGCACTCGCTCGTGGATAAGTTCATCTGATTCGTTACAAGCCTCCATAGCAAAAGCCACATTCTCAAATACAGTCTTTTTTCCGAGTAATTTATAATCTTGATAGACCACACCAATCTTCCGACGATACTGCTGAAGTGTGCCAGAATCCATGTCACTAACATGCATGCCATCAACCTCGACACTTCCGTGTGTTGGCTTTCCAGCCCCAATTAAAAGCGCAATCACCGTAGACTTACCGGCCCCAGATGCCCCCGTCAAAACGACAAACTCATTATTTTCAATACTAAAACTCACGCTGTCGAGCACTAAGTGAGAATCGAACTTTTTGGTGACATTGTGGAAAGAAATCATTAAGTCGGCGTTTGCTTAGGATTTAACGATACTATAATAGTAGTTCCAGATGACAGAAAAAAGGAAAAATATTGCAAAAAATAGATAAGCCCAGTTATTGCCACCACTAAATAAATACAAAGCAATTGCCACAAGGGCACTACCAGACCACAAGATCTTCAGCTGTAGAAGTGATCTATAGACCTCAATCTTCTCCGCATTCGCCCACAGTGAAGCTCCGCCAATGCCAATCAGAGCTGCGCCCACCAAACGTACTGTAAGAGTATCGACGCTACCAAATTCAAATAATTCCATCACCCAAACAGGTATAAATATAAGTGGAATACCAAAGGTCATGTCTACAACAAAGTGTAACAAGAACCAACGACGGAGAGAGCTAGGGACTGTTTTCATATTTTCATTTTAAAGAAAAGCTCCTAAAAGAAAAAGCTGATTACTATGGTGCGCCAGGCAGGAATCGAACCTGCGACCTCCCGGACCGCAACCGGACGCTCTAATCCCCTGAGCTACTGGCGCACAAAAAAGCCTCGTAATTCTATATAAAAGCTTATATATCCGCAAGTTTTTTGCTAAAATATGCTAACTATGAAGACCCGCAATCTAAAACTCTTTTTCACCCACCAACTCTTTTTTCAATTCAGCGATAGCATGCTGGCAATTGCTTTGCCTATTTTTATTTACCAGCTGTTCAATTCGATCAGCGCTGTTTTTATGTTTCACTTTAGCTGGAATGTAATACACACCATTCTTGTTATTCCTGTTTTTAACCTAGCAATGAAGCTGAAGAATCCAAAATACTTCATGGCACTGGGCATGGGATTTTACGTAACATCTCTTTATCTTTTTGGACAAGCTGCGGAAAGCCCACAGCTAATTTACCCAGCCACCATAACCTTCGCCCTCTACATCTCCTTCTACTGGATGATTAGACACTGGTTCTTTTCGGTAAACTCAAGCTATGAAAGGATGGGGAAACAGGTTAGTTCACTAGCTATTATGAGCATGGCAGTTGGGTTTTTTGCGCCAATCGTAGCCGGTGGACTCAGTTTTTTCTTCTCTTTTAATCTCACTTTTATTCTAGGTGCCTTCACTGCTTTATTTGGCATCATTCCTATTTTGATGTTCAATGCTCCACATCACAAAGACACTTTTACCTGGAAAAAGGTATCAAAAATAATGAAACAACCTGAGCTAAAGGCATTAAGGCCAGCGTACTTATTGGAGGGAGTGAATTTCAATTTTGGAAAAGATACTTGGCTTTTAGCTTTTGCAATTTTTGTCGGAACAATATTAGACCTTGGTATTCTTGTAGGAGCCACCACTCTTATTGCCGCTTTTTTAACCTGGTTGATGGGACACTGGTTTGACCAAAGAAAGCGTAAAAATATCTTAACCAAAGTCACCACCCTAAGAACTGTGACCATATTTTTGTATACCAGTGTTTTCTTCTTTCCTAATCTTGCCTACGTATGGGTCATTGAATCGCTAAACAGACTCACTTTGAGCATGAGAATGACGGTAACCGATTCCTATTTGTATGCCCTGAGCAATAAAATTCACCCCATTCATTTCAACTTGAATCGAGAAATTCTGCTCAGCATCAGTCGCTTTTTGAGCACGGGCTGCATGGCCATTGCCTTCCTATTTTTGCCTGCCGAGGCACTATGGGTATTCTTGGGAATAGGCGCCTTCACCAATTTGGGTTGGCTTACCTTAAAAAAGGTCGACCACCTACTACATTAAGGCCTCAAGCTTGCTGCTGCCTTCGCAGGATCATCTGATTTAAGAATATAAGACCCACTCACCAGCACATTCGCCCCTGCTTCAATCGCAAGCCTGGCAGTTTCTTCGTTGATTCCCCCATCAATTTGAATGTCGAGATTTGGATAATGCTCACGAAGCCATTTAACTTTTTCGAGAACTTCCGGAATAAATGCCTGCCCACCAAAGCCTGGATGAACCGACATAACCAAAACCATATCAAGCATTGGAAGCACCTTAGAAATCTTGTCGACAGGTGTATCGGGGTTCAGCGCCACACAAGCCTTGCAACCGGCATCTTTGATCTTTTGTACGTCATCAGAAAGGTGCAAGCTAGCCTCTGCATGAATAGTAATTGAGTAAGCCCCAGCTTCCGCAAAATCCTTGATATAGCGATGAGGATTATTGATCATCAAATGACAATCCAGTGGCACATCTGATTTAATTCTCTCAACCACCGGCGCACCAATGGATATATTATCGACAAAATTCCCGTCCATTACATCCACATGAAAGTAGTCAGAAAAAGGGGCAAGTTCTACCAGATGTTCATTCATTCGACCGTAGTCGACACCTAAAATTGAAGGGGCTATTTTTAATTCCATAATTAGTTTCGTTTTTCAATATCCATCATCTCTTGCACACGATTAGCATGACGCTCTTCGCCAGAGAATTCGGTTGATAAAAATGTACGCACAATTTCAACTGGATCGTCCATCATAGGTGATCTTCCACCAACCGCCACAACATTCGCATTATTGTGCTGTCTGGCACCTTTGGCTGATTCAACACTGTAAGCAAGACCCGCCCGAACACCATTCACCTTGTTAGCTGCAATAGTAATGCCAACACCGTTACCGCAAATCAAAACACCTTTTTGCTCGGGTGTAACAGCCACTTGCTGCCCCACCTTCTCGGCATAAACCGGATAATCCGCTGACTCAGTACTGTCCGTACCAACATCTACAAACTCATAATCAGAACCAAGTTCTTTTTTGATTCTTTCCTTCATTTCATAGCCCGCATGATCTGATCCAATGACAACTTTTTGCATATAAAGTGGAATAAATAACAAATGTAAGATACCAGAAAAAATACAGTATCGCACCTTAGGAGGTGTTTTTGTTTGCGGATATCTATTAAGCAGCTTCCTGAGAAAGTAATTCTCCTACTTTTGTTCTGAGCACACGTAATTTATCCTCTGGTGACAGCTCATCAATTTCACATTGCTTACCTGCAACACCAACGATTTCATATTGGCCTGTTCCAACTCTTTTGCCAATTTTCATATCTGCTTTGTCAACAAAATTCGTATTTTTATCATGCCCTGTTTGAACAAAACGATAGTGCTCACCACCTTCCTCCACTTTAAATCTTTTATTAATATTCATAGTGTTGCTTTCATTAATTATTTTATAAAGACCCGAGCGTACATCACTTTACATCTCGTTTGCAAATAGTCACATATGGAACTTCTAACTCGCAATCAACCAAACAAAATAACCTAGCCCAATCAAAAACAGTACCCACGTGAAAATACGAAAGGTCTTCTGCTTCTTTTTGGAATCAAAAAATGATTCGACCTTAAAGTTTTTATGAATCGAAAGACTAAAACCGATGAGAAAGCCAGCAATTCCACCCGAAAGTCCGGCACCACCAATAATCACAGCGGCAAAATAGCCTATCAGGCCAATCAAAAGTGAAAAACCAGCCACCCGAAAAACGGCCTTCTTAAAACGATTGCGATGAAAAGCCTTGAGCTCAACATCACGATAAGACGCACGCTTGCTGGTATGAGCTGACTTATGAACCGGCTCTGATTCAACCTTCTTCAAACCCTCATCAAGGGGCTTCAAACTCGAATCATAAGCCTTTCTGGAATCCTTGTCGGAAAGAACCTTATAAGCTTCCGCGACTTCATGAAACTTTTTGATCTCAGTTTCGTCACCAGAATCCGGGTGATATTTTTTTGCCATCACAAAATAAGCCTTCTTCACCTCTTCAGGTTTAGCGTCACGATCGATACCAAGAATTTTATAGTGATCCTCCAATTAAAACTGAGTTATAAAACGTAGGTCATTTTCGAATAAAAGACGAAGGTGATTGACCCGATGCTTGATCATTACCATTCGATCAAGGCCCATGCCAAAAGCAAAACCAGTATACTTTTTGCTATCATAGCCAACATTTTCGAGTACTTTTGGGTGAACCATTCCCGCTCCGGCAATCTCGAGCCAGCCACACTGCTTGCAAAGCCTACATGGCACGCCATCAGCGGTTTTTCCCTCACCATGACAAATGGGACAAGTACAATCAACTTCAAGTCCAGGCTCCACAAATGGAAAATAACTAGTTCTGAATCTTGTTTTTATGGCTGGATCTTCAAAAATTTGCTGCAGAGCATTAGTCATCACAGCTTTTAAATTGGCAATCGAAATATCTTCGCCCACCATAAGCCCCTCGCACTGATGAAACATGGGCGAATGAGTGGCATCACTGTCTTTTCGGAAAGTCTTACCCAAACTAATAACCCTTATTGGTGGTTCATGAGCTTCCATATGTCGAATCTGAACAGGAGAAGTCTGCGTACGCAGAACCATCTTCTTCAAATTCTTCACCCAAAAGGTATCCTGCATATCGCGTGATGGGTGATCAGCAGGCATATTGAGTTGATCGAAGTTGTAGTGTTCGGTTTCAATATCTGGCCCCTCTGCCACAGCAAATCCCATGCGTCCAAATACAACCTCAAGGTCTTCGATGAACTTAGAAATAAGATGTCTATGCCCCACACCTGGCTTTGTTCCTGGAACTGTTACATCCATCCATTCTTTATCGGCAATCACGTCAAAGGCGGCCATTTCAAGTTCTGCATACTTCTTCTGAACGATTACCTCCAATTCCGTTTTCGTCATATTGGCCAATTTACCTACCGTTCGCTTCGCTTCATCAGATAAATCTTTTAGGGATCTCATAATTTCATTAAACTTTCCACTCCTGCCCAAGTATCTAACTTCCAAATCACGAACTTCGGAATCCGACTTAGCAGCCTTTAAGGCCTTAAGTAACTGAGATTTTAACGTTTCAATTTTTGACTTCATAGGAATTTATTTAAGCCGCTTTATCTTAGCACCGATACTATTTAATTTCTCGTCGAGACGAGCATATCCACGATCGATGTAATAAATATTACTGATTTCTGTTTCACCCTCGGCTGCGAGCGCGGCAATTAGAACACCTGCCCCTGCGCGAATATCACAACTAGCCACAGCGGCACCTTTTAACTTAGTCGGCCCTTCAATTTCGGCCTGATAAGGATTCAGGATCTTTGGCGCAAAGCCCATGCGTTCTAGCTCATAAAGATATTGTAGGCGTCCTTCGAAAAGAGTCTCAAAAACAAAGCTCTTACCATGAGCCTGAGTTAGAAGAGCAACAAAAGGCGCCTGCAGGTCAGTCGGAAAACTAGGGAAAATAGCTGTCTGCAATTTAATAGCCTTTAAATGCTTTGACGGAAGAACTCGAACCATATCTCTACCTAAATCAAAATGAACCCCAACTTCGCGAAGCTTCTGCCAGAAGATGTCTAAGTGCTCCGGAACAACATCGAGAATATCAACTGTTCCACCCGTAATTGCCGCAGCCAAAACCAATGTGCCTACCTCTAAATAATCAGAAGTAATGCGATGCTCCGTGCCATGCAATTTCTTCACACCGACAATACGCAAAGTATGAGTTCCAATACCAGTAATTTTGGCCCCCATAGAATTTAAGAATTTACAGAGATCCTGAACATGCGGCTCGCTAGCCGCCAAACGAATCGTAGTATCGCCCTCAGCTAAAACTGCCGCCATAATGGCATTTTCCGTTGCCGTCACACTAGCTTCAGTCATTGTAAATTTGCTGCCCACCAACTTATCTGTTTTAAGATGCAGCAACTCTTCAGATTCCATCACCTTTGCCCCCAAAGATTCCAAAGCATGCAAATGGGCATCAAAAGGTCTTTTGCCAATCACACACCCTCCAGGAAAAGCCAAACGTACCTCTTTATTACGCGCAAGCAGCGGGCCTAAAAGAAGGCTGGAGCCACGAAGCTTACTAACAAGTTCATGTTCAATCTCAACATTTGCCGGAGCTTTAGCAAGAATCTTAAAAGTCTTGCCATCAAAATCAGTTTCAACCCCAATAAAGTGTAAAATATGTTCCATCGTCGCGATGTCAGCAATGTCAGGAACATTATGAAGAATGACTTCCTCATCAGTAAGAAGGGCTGCGGCAATAATCGGCAAAGCAGCATTCTTTGAGCCGCCTACCTTCACAATACCCTCAAGCTTCTCGCCTCCGGTGACTAAAAAACGATGTGTATGCATAGATTAACAAAGGAGTTATAATACTTCCGTAATCAAAAACAAAAAGTGACCTTATTCTATTCAATACTGCTGGCCTTAGCAACCTTTATCTGGGGATGGATCTTCTATAAAAAGGAGTATCATCCGCAACCGGGCAAGGTTATTGCACAAAGTTTTTTTGCCGGACTTTTTGCCATGGTGCCTGTTTTTGGATACAAGTACATTTACGTTAACTTCCTGCCACAGCTATCTGAATTTAAAATTCTGGAGTCACTTCTTGGCTCAGCGATATTCAGTGGCTTGTTTTTCTTCTTCCTGAACATGCTGATTGTCATTGTTCTGCTTACATTTTTTGCTGGCTTTATTACACTCATTCTTACCCACTTTAAGCATGAAACCCTGGAAAACATTGAGGGAACTCTAAAAGATGATGAATTTGAGTACGTGACGATGAGCTCGATGATAGCCCTGCTCATTTTTAGCGAAAGAATCCTGGAAAATTATTTAGATGTCTCAATTATTCATACTACTGTCGGCGTTATTATGTTCCTGGCCGTCATCGAAGAATACGTGAAGCACCTGACCGTAAGATTTGTCGATGATAAGAAGATCAAAGACGTCGACGATGCTATTACATTGAGTATTATCGTCGGCCTTGCCTTCTCATTTGTAGAAACAATCATCTACGCAATTAATGTAGGAGATATGGCTATCGTACTGCCTCGAGCCCTTCTGAGCATGCCAATTCATGTGATTGCCTCAGGGATATTCGGCTACTACTATGGCTTGGCCCGCTTTGCCAAACCTATACTGGAAGCTGAACATAAACAAAAGAAGTATCAGATTAGATTCAAGCACCTTCATACGGTTCTTCGATTAAAAAAATCAGATATATACGAAGAAGAGAAAACCGCCCAAGGACTTGTGCTTGCCACCCTGTTTCACACAGTCGCCAATATACTCTTCGAATTAAATCTTGCCTATGTAACCGTACCGCTTATTGTTGGGGGAATGCTGGTACTTTCTTATTTTTACAAAGACAGTCGCTTCATTCACAAGCTTCTTCATCGAAAGTAATTAGATCTTCTTCCAAGCCACCCCCTGCCTACAAAGTAGCTGATCAGCTTTGTGTGACTCTTTCATAATAAGCTTTACCAATCTTTCCATCCGCACCTTATTCTGCGAACCTTTTGCCAAAATTAAGTCACCAGGTTTTAGGCGATCTTTCAAAAAGTTACCAGCTGCTTCTGACTCAAAGAAGGTAAAAATCTGATCTTCTTTCATTCCTGCCTCCACAGCGCCACGTTTGATGGTCGGAGCTTCTGGGCCAACTGCCACAAGTACGTCAGCTACCTGTGCTGCCTTAATGCCAATTTCGATGTGAGCCTCGTGAGTCATCTCACCAAGTTCGTTCATCGTACCAAGGGCAGCAATTTTGCGTGAAGATTTGATCTCCGCAAGCAAATCTAAAGCAGTAGCCACCGTTGTAGGTGAGGCGTTATAAGAGCTGTCGATAATATTAGAACGATTCACCCCCGCAATCGGATTCATGCGACCTACGGGCAATTGGAAGTCACTGAGAGCCGAAGCACATTCGCCCAATTTCATTCCAAGCTGAAGACCAACGGCGATAGCCGGAAGTAAAACGTAAACTTGGAATTCACCAATAACCGGAATAACAAATTCACCAACTTCCCCCTGGTATGTCGCCTTAAATTTCAACTCTTTGGCACTAGCTTTTATGTCTTCCGCCATCAACATGGCCGTATCGTGAATACCATAAGTAAATTTGCCAGCAGGTGTCTGCATACGGCGCACATGCTCGTCATCATTATTCAAAACCGCCATGCCCTCGCGAGGCAACGAACGGGCAAGCTCACCCTTTTCTTTGGCAATGGCTTCAATGTTAGCAAACTGCCCCTTGGCCAGATGCACTGGTCTTACATTCGTCACCACAGCAATCTTGGGCGGTGCAATTTTGACCAACTTTTTGATGTCCCCCGGTTTGTCCGCCCCCATTTCTAAAACAATCTTTTTATAAATCTTCTTCTTTTGGAAAAAGACCTTCCTCAAAATCTTGAGCCAGGCAATTGGCGAGCTAAAACCAGATTCTTCCTGTTGCAAAACAGCTAAACTCAGGCCGAATTCTGTATTAAAGCTTTTCTTGCTGGAATACACATCGAATTTGGAACTGAGCACCTTATATATAGCCTCTTTGGTGCTGGTTTTGCCTACACTACCAGTAATAGCAATAACCTTCACCTTATGCTGCTTTAAATAAGATCGAGCCTTAAAAGCGAGCAGTGTCCCGATAATGGTTCGAAAAAGAGCTTTCATTTATCCGCGCATAATAAGGAATACGATGTAGGCAACATAACAAAACAAAAAGATGACGCCCTCACGCTTTTCTATATGGTGTCTGCCACCATTTATAGCAAATATAAAAAGTAAAACAGTGGCAAAAAGGAAGATGATGACATCCGTGTTCAATTTTGAGCTGAAAGAAACAGGATTCATTGTCGCGCTCAAACCCAATACCCAGAAAATGTTGAACAGATTAGACCCCACCACGTTACCGATGGCAATATCGGTCCTTTTTTTGTAAGCGGCCACTGCTGAAGCAGCAAGTTCAGGCAGCGAAGTACCCAATGCAACAATGGTGGCCCCTATCATAGCCTCACTCAAGCCAAAATTGCCAGCTATCTGCACCGCACCTTCTACAACCCATTTTCCACCATAAAACAACCCAAACATGCCACCAATGACCATCAAGCTAGCCCGCAGGGATGATAGTTTTTGATTTTCAATCTTCTCGGCTCCGTTCTTAGCTAAGCCCACAGTATAGGCGATAAAAATAATGAAGAACATAATCAGGATCAACCCATCTGAACGGCTAATAACGGACTGCGCACCATCCAGAAACGTGTCATTCACCATTACAAGAACGATCACAGCAGCCAGAATATTAAGAGGGATCTCTTTCCAGGTCGTGGTAGTTTTTACATTGAGCGGATAAATAAGGGCAGCAACACCAAGAATAAGAAAGATGTTTGCTATATTACTTCCAATGACATTTCCGATAACAATATCTCCAGCTCCCCTCAAGCTGGCCATCACATTAACTAACATTTCCGGCGCTGACGTGCCAAACGAAACAATGGTTAGTCCAATAATCAGATCAGAGACCCCAAACCTCTTAGCAATGGAGCTGCTACCATCAACAAGATAACTTGCCCCTTTAATCAGCAAGAGAAAACCAATGGCAAAGAGGATATAAGTGAGCATAAGCTAAGAAATTACTGTGAATATATTAAATAGTTGCACCAATAAAGTACATGGCAAGCAGTTGACAAAGCACACAAAATAGACGATAATGACTCCCAACAATTTTTGAAATGCCCCTCTCGCACACCCCAGAATCAGAGCCTCCAATTACCCCAAGGGAATTTATTGAAGTGGCAAATCTTGGCACAGGCAAAGATTTTGATCACCAGAGTCTTAAGGATTTTTTGAAAAAAAAGGGTGAAAGGGGTTTAACGATCATTCAGCAAGCTCGTGATAGTGTTTTTGAACTAACCGGATTTGAACCTAGCGAGCTTCAAGAGGTTGCTGCAAAAAAGGATTCACCAAATTCAAATGAGTACGAGGCTACCAAAAAAGCAATTCAAAGGCAGATTAGAGATGTACTACCCTTTGCACAAGCGGATCTTGTCGACAAATATTTCTCACGTGCTGATTTACAAATAATAGCTGACGGAATAGATGAATGTAACGATGATGCAGAATTAGTAATGATGGCACTTCAAGAAAAATTGGGAAACGAAGCCGACGAATACATAAAACAGTTGGTCGACAAATATTTCTCAGGCAATGAATCACTAAAAATAGCTGAGGAAGTAGATGAATGTAACGATGCTGCAGAATTAGTCATGATGACCTTCAATGACAAAATGCCTCCTAAAGTGAAATACGATGCAGCCAGGAAACTACTAATAATGAAGTTTTTAGGAGAAATTAAGAATCGTAGCAGTATAGCAGAGGTATGCGCTTTACGTTACATGATGAAAATATATAAGGAAGGAATTCTAGAGGCCCCCGATGGCGAAAAAGCGGCATGCGATATTCCAAAATATTTGGTTTCTTGGCATGAGCCAATTACCTACAAAACAATTCGTACTGAGTTTTTTGACACAAGGCCCGTCGATATTGAAAAAGATGAACTCGTGCAAGTCACTGATCTGCAATGCGGGAAAACAACCGTATGGGACAATCTTGGAAAAGGCAGAAGAATCTATTTCGCGATGGAATCAAGAGTAAAAACTGATTATTCCAGCCTAACCAAAGCCTTTAGATATAACTGTTATATTGGTGAAAAAGATTTCGATAGAAACGGAATTCGAAAACTATTCAAAACCAGAGCAGATTGTGAAGATTTCTTCCGATTATACGGTGCAACCGTAACGCGTAAGCTTGTAGGTGAACTATGTGAAATGTATGCAGATAGCATAAATGATGATGATGCAGCAGAAATTCAGGAAAGAATTAATAACATTGATAGAAGTGTAAAAACGTACCAAGTGAAAGATAGTCTCGAAGGTAATGAATTCAATGGAAGTGGCCCCTCAAGCTCCAAAAAATTAGAAGTATATAAATTTAAAATTAGTATCGAAGTTGCTGATGGAACAACACATCATGTAGAGTATCAGAATTTTCTGCCAAACGGCTATGCCGATGAAAAATATAGAAGAGGATTGAGTCAGCCAGAATACCATGTAGACAGATTCTTTAGAGAAGGAGTGGACGAACTCATGTTCTCTAAAAAATACTACTCCGGAATAGATCGTGAAAAAGCTTACGGAGAAGCCTTGGATCAAGCACACGCAACAATTTGGAACGGACAATCTGCCACTATGCCGCCTCCGTCTGCCACTTCCTAATCATTTCATTCTTTCGTTTCCATTCTTCTACAAGCCAAGCTCTAAGATGAGCTTCCTGTTCTTTTGGATCACGACTTAAGCCAAGCAAAGCCTTCAAACTAACTTCCTCGCCATGAATGTGCATCGTAGAACCATAAAGTTCAGACTTATTTTCATCCACACTCGCACCCACGGTAGTATTAATAATACGCATATCAAAACCCTCAGTAGCACTCAAAATTTCCAGTAGCCCACCACTCTTAGGAAAACAGCTGTATGGCATAGTTTCGGGAAGATCCTGAAAAATCCGATCTTTCTTAGCCATTTTTTTATGAGACCTTTCAATTCCCTTTGCAGTCGGACGATGCTCATCAGGAAAGATACAAACAGCATTTTGGGGTCTTAGGATTTTTTTGCAACACTTTCTAAGCAAACTTACAGCAGATTCTTTGTTGCTACGGTCCACTGGGATCACCAATTCGCCCAATTTACCAGGCCAACCAAAAATAAATGGCAATGTTCTCGGGTCATACATGACCTCCTTTTTTGCAACCGCCTTAAGCTTTGGAGTGAAGTTTTGTGCAACAGCATTGACCCAGGGCCACAAGAGAAGGTCACTGGGGTGATTGGCAATAACAATGCCTCGCTCATTCTTCTCTAACTTAGGAATTTCACCATGTACTTCAGTATCTAGGTTCATAAAATATTCAACAAGATCAGAAACTTCAGTGGCTATTTCAGCCGGGCGGTTACTAAAATCAGGCTTTTCGCCACCAAGCAAACCGCACAGCTTATCGCGATAAATCTTAGCAGTTTCACTCGTAAATGTGCCTACGGCAGCCATATACATTAGAACCTTACTAGGCCCAAGTTCTATAGGGTATTCATGCTGGTTCAATGGTTCAGTTTCGACAAGAGGTTTTGACATACTTTATAAATGAAAGGAGAAAATAGTAGCAGAGGTATGCCGAAAAGTAAAATGATCCAAGTATGTTGGCCATCATCCGATTCTGGTGATAGCTTTAATTCTTCGTGAACAAGTTCGATAGATAAAAGATTAGAGAAGGTTTCTGACTCATAAACTTGAATCTTCACAGGATTGGCAAAGTCAATAAGCTCCCTTGTGGCAACAACATTTACAGGAGAACTGGCATAAGAAATCTGAACACTTTTATTACCATCAAGTTCCATAATAACCACCTCAGATACCTCATCAACATCCGCAATTCTGCCAACATAACTATTCGTGGCTAATTCGGATGAATAAGAAGAAAAATCGCGCTTAAAACTATGACGCATTGTTTTCTTGGACTTCTTTTTAGCCTTTTTCTTTTTCGGCTTTGGCCGCCAATCGCCCCCAGCATGAGTGAAAATTTCATTCTTATGGGTCTTTTCGTAACAAATACTATCAGCCACAAAACCACTTGGAGCAATCAGATTTACGCAGTCATTACTGTTATTCAGGGCCAACTTCGTCTCAGCCCGCCTAAAAGTCCGAACACCACCAGGTGCAATTGCCCCACCACGAATCGAGAATGGCTTGGAGCCCTTTTCAATCACGTCATCTAACACCCAACCGTGCAAACACACACTTTCGGCACCAGTGTTGATCAATTTAATATACTCAACCGTCTCACCTTTCTTATTATTTGGAAAAAATGAATCAATCTTCAAAAAATCAGAAGGGCAATCCGGCAAAGGTTCATCCACCACCTCTTCATCTAAAAGTTCCTCATCAAGTAATTCTTCTTCAAGAAGTAGTAATTCATCCTCTTCCAATAATTCCTCATCCTCTTCCAACAAAAGTTCCTCTTCGATGATTTCCTCAATAAGCTTTCTAACTTTTAGATTCTGCCACAGGCCAAACCCATTCTCACGCGCCTCATCTTCCAAAATCACAAATTCATCAAAATACTTAAACGGAAATCGAGTATAAGCATACCCATATCCCTCTCTCAGAATTCTTTCATTGATCATTTCATCACCCAAATAAATGTAAGCCAGTACACGACCATATTTGTCGATCTTGTTCTCATCAAATTCAAGTCTGACAAACTGATTCGAAAGTGTATTTGAAAGAAATTCAGAAGCCTGCTTGCCGTAATACTCAATCGGCTTAAAAGGATGAACTGTTTCAGGTGTATCGATTCCGATCAACCTGACTGTCAGCTTTTTTCCATCGAATTTAACAATCACAGTATCACCATCAACTACTCTAATGACTTCAGCCTCCAAACCATTTTTGAGTGAATCTGGATTAAAAAGCCATCGTCCTGAGGCAGAACTTCTCCATTTGATTTCATCAATCAACTTACCAGTTGGATCAAACAAACTCAGGCTCTCATTCGAATTGTTGAGAGATAATTTAAACTCAGAAGAAAGCATGGTTAAATCACCCTCCCCTTGCAAAATAAGATCAGGTAGACCTTTTTTAGACCCAGTAGCATCAGCCATAGTCCAGCCAACTAGGCTGATATCTTCGGCTGTTTTATTGCTAAGAGTCACCTTTTCATTGCCAGAATCCGTACCTGCTGGATTTGGAAGAACACTCTCAAAAACAACACTGCCTGGCACATACGTCTTAGGTGGTGGCGGAAAATCATTAAAAGAGCCTGGGGTAAAAAGCGGCGTCCATTCATAGGTACCACCAACCTGCCTAGCAAAACTCCAATCATCCTTCGCTTCCAAATATGAAACTTCCTGACTCACATCTTTATTGGGGTCGAGCAAACGAACGACATCCTCGGAATTTTTGAAAGAAAGTCCCAGGTCAGGCTCAGAAAAAACAACATAAGAACCTGAATCAAGAAAGGTACCCACAGGAATTCTAAAAGGGCTACTTTTGCCTTCCGCATCATCCAAGTACCAACCAGAAAGATCCACACCAAAGGAATTTCCATTGTAGAGCTCGACCCACTCATTCTCACTATCCTTGCCATCCGGAGCGGGCATTACCTCATTAATCAAAGAGTAAGTTGGATAGGACATAACGGTGGTTCCACCGCCACCTGAACTGCGTGGAGTTGCCGTAAAAGCAAGCTCAGCCTCGCCAAAATCTCCATACTCGTCAGTTACAACGAGGCGAAGTAACTTCTCACCAGGAGTTTGATATTCGTAGCTCAGCGGATTTTCACGCTCATCAAAAACACCTTCTTCAAACTCCCACAAGTAACTCAGTTTATCGTCATCGGGATCGTAGCTACTCGCACCGGTTACATTGAGCTTCATGTAACCTGATTTTTGCATTTCGATAACCGCGACGGGTATACCATTCGGTTCAATCACATTAACTGAACCGGGGGTGGGAGTTTTGAAGGTAATCCACTCTTCAGCATTCTCCGGGCTTCGACCCCAAGATTTACCACTACCCTGAGATTCAAATTCAAATGAATCAATCTGATTGCCATCAGGATCAAAAAGTGTGACCGTTTCTATATCATTATTCAGGGTAATGCCTGTCTCCGGCCTAAGAAGAACTAAATATGAATCCGACTCCAAAGTGTAATCTATTTCCTCATTGGCAAAAACATACAATCCATCGTTAACCCTCGCATCGTCCAATTGCCAACCAGAAAGATCGACTGCCTCAAGTCCTGAATTATAAATCTCAATAAATTCATTCTCCGCATCATCCTCAACGGGATCTGCCAGAATTTCATTGATAAATACCAAGGGCAAATCGCCCGGTTCAGGCTCGGGCACTGAATCTGGATCTGGAATAGGTTCAGGTTCAGGCTCAACAATCTCTAAATATTCTGAGGCAGTATAAGTAATTTCAGCAACATTGATATCCCCATGAATATCAA
>JAJDCF010000081.1 GCA_029260955.1 Patescibacteria group bacterium
ATTGAAAAAGGAGCGCATGTTGAATATGCCAAGCCAAAAGAAGATCTGAAACAGAACTATGAGAAGGCTATCGAATACATTGTAGGTAAAACTAATTGGAGCAAACTGGATTACACGATCAACAACGAAAAATCTATTACACTGAAGAGAAAAGATGGCGACGCCGCAATAGAATTAACCCGCACCGGCGAGGTCTGGCAAGTAGGTGATGGCTATAAGAAGGGTCTTACACTAATGCAGGCTGTAACCTTAGGCAATCTGATGAACTGGGCAAAGCAGTGGGTCAAGAAAGAGAATATTGAAGGAGCCTCTGAACGCCCCTTTGAGATTGAAGGCGGACGCATCGATTTTGATGTTAACTGGAGCCCTGTCGATAAAACCTTTTTGAAAGGATGGATTGGCTTTTATGGCGAAATCGGCATAAGCAAAGAAATGGCCGTTGACGCGCTCAATAACTGGTATTTCAATGACATCCGCGGACGCACGTCAGATGTAGGTTACTTTGAGTAACTAAATATCATCCAACGGCTTCCTTCGCCCATCCGCACTGAAGTATTTGAAGTAAACTGTTTTTATGGCCTCGAAAGTGCTGGTGAACATTGATTTCATGGCTTCCTGAAGCCTGCGAACTTTAGCAATGGCCGTGTTGTATTCTTGAGCAGAGCCAGTGGTAAGATTCTTTTTTAGATGCTTGGCTTTTTTGAGTTCAAGTTTTATCTGTGATTTTATGGCTGTGCGGATCTTTTTAATCATGATCTCTTGCGTGGGCAAGCCTCGGCGTGCAGCAAAAGCAGCCGCGGCCTGAGCTTTCTGATCATCGTCATCTTGTGGCTGACCACCACCACTGATATCCCCTTTTTCACCTGACTCCCCTTTCTTCTCCGAAATAACCTCCTTGGGAGCTTCCACCCCAGTCATTACGTCTGCAACTTCAGTTTGAACACCTTCAGCACTTTGACGGACGGCTTCGCGGCCCTCGGCCTGCTTCTCCGTCTTCTTTTTCGAAATCAAATTATCGACCGCTTCTACCTCGGATGGCTTCTTGATGACGTCTGCTTTTTTATCGTGATGTGACTCCAATGACTGTATAGTTAAATACTGGATGGATTATAACAAGAAATCTTGTCATCAGAAAGCCAAATTGTTACTATATAACGCGATGAAAACGCTCTACTCCTCTACATTTTTGACCGCAGTTTTAGCCTTTTTGATGCTGCTCGGAAAAACTCAGACACCTGTAATAGTGGTACAGGATGCTATTATGCCCGCCTTCCAGACCATCATTGAACCAATTGGACCAGGCCTGTCGCCTGCCGAACAAGGAGTTGTGAAGCTCGAAATATTCAATACCTTTGGTTGCCAGTCTTGTGATCTTTTTGGACAAGGAATCCTGCCGCAGCTAGTTGAGAAGTATACTGAAAATGAGCTCGTAGATCTGCGTTTATATATTATTCCTGATCGAGAGAATGAAGGTGAGCTTTATGCGGCTCGCGGGGCTCATTGCGCGTCAAAGTATGATCGTTTTTGGGATATTGCCTACAAAATGCACGAGGCCGAGGTACTGAGCAAGCGAGAAGTTGACCTAATTGGGCAGGAACTTCAACTGCCAGTGGTTGAATATAGAGCCTGCCTAGGCTCCGAAGAGTTTGATGAGCAAATTGGCAAGGATATTTCGCACAGTGAAACTCGAAATATTGACCAAAAGCCAACCATTTTGGTAAATGATACGATTATTCTTGGTTCTCAGCCTGTCGAAAATATTGATCGCATCATCAATAAATATTTAAACAATTAGCCATGGAAGACTGTCTATTTTGCAAAATTGCCTCCAAAGAAATGTCAGCCGATCTGGTGTCGGAGAATGAGGAATTTGTTGCTTTCAACGACATCAATCCGCGCGCCAAGCATCATATTTTGATAATTCCAAAAAAACATATTCCGACGATGAATGATTTGGATGAGGAGGAGGGTGATGACGCACTAATGGGTCGCATGATGGTTTTTGCCCGAGATTTGGCCAAAGAAAAAGGCTTTAACGGGCATCAACTTCAGTTTCATGTGGGTAAAGGTGGTGGTCAGATCATATTTCATGTTCATTTACACCTAATGTCTAGTGGATAAAGGAAAGCTTTACATCGTCGCAACGCCAATTGGGAATTTGTCCGATTTTACTTTTCGGGCCAAGGAAATTTTGGAAAATGTAGATTTAGTGGCCTGCGAGGATACGAGGCATTCGGGAATTCTGCTTTCGCACTACAAAATCGACACACCTAAACTCTCTTTTCATTCACATAGTGGACAGGCAAAAGTCGATAAAATCATGGCTTATTTGGATGAAGGAAAAGATGTGGCGCTTATTTCGGATGCGGGAACACCAGGAATTTCGGACCCGGGCTATGTATTGATTCAAGCTGCTCTGGAAGCAGGCGTGGACATTATTCCCATTCCAGGTCCATCTGCAGTAATTACGGCCCTATGTGCCAGCGGTTTGCCGACTGATAAGTATTTGTATTTGGGCTTTTTGCCTGTGAAAAAGGGGCGCCAGACTATTTTTAAAAAGATTGCGGCTTCCGAGCATACGGTAGTGTTTTATGAATCCCCTCACCGACTACGAAAGACCTTGGGGCAGCTAGGCGAGCATGTGGCTGCCGATGCGCGCGTGGTGGTCGCCAAAGAATTGACCAAAATTTATGAAAACTATTATCGTGGCACGTTGCCGGAGGTTTTGACCGCAATTCCTGAAAAACCGAAGGGCGAATATGTGGTAATGATTCATAATTAGGCCCACCCTAGGCATACCCACTGGACCCTATGTATTCTGATGCACAGATCTTGCACAAAGTTTGCACAGATCTTGCACAAACCTTGTGCAACAGAATTACCTACCTTCAAAGGGGTACCCGGGCCACTGGGGTATTATAAGTTTTTCGAAGCCAAGTTCTGCTTGTTTCTATTTCAATTCACTCAAAAACTCATCCGGCACGTATTCAATTGGCATTTCTTCGAGCGGAAGATACTTGAGAGCATTGACCGCTTCGCCTTTGTAGTAGACCTCAAAATGCAGATGTGCTCCTGTGGTTTGCAGACCGGCGCCTTTTGTTCCTGGGGTTCCACCAGATAGACCGATTACCTCGCCTTTGCGTACTGTAGTCCCTGCTGTCACCATGATTTCGGAAACATGGCCGTAAACCGTGACCAGGTTGTTTTTGTGAGCAAGAACAATATAACTGTAGCCATTTCCGTTGTCTTTGGTTTGGAATACGTAAGCATTTGCAGGTGCTCTGATTTCGGTAAACTGCTTGGCTCGAATATCGGTCGCGCTGTGCGTCCCCCATCTTTTTGGATAGGTCGGATCGTGGAATTTGGCTGTAATCTTGTTCGCCGGAACAGGCCAGATGAACGGCTTCTTTGAAGATTTTGTGATGTCCTCCTCGGACTGACCGTCGATTGAATCGATCATATCGAGAGTATCCTCGGCCTGCTGCAAATCTTGGAAATCCTGTGGCTTTTCTGCCTGCTCCACATCTTCTAGGCCATCGTCTAGGGCATCAAGCTTGCTTTCGATCAGCCCAATGTTGTCTTGCAAGTTTTGAACAGCAATGACTGATTCCAGTTGTTCCTGCAGCGCCTGCTCTAACAGAAGTTGGTATTTTTCTTCTTCACCATGCGTTTCTTCGAGCAGGTTCTTTTTGGCCAATCTCGTTTCTTCGTAGTTGCGTTTTTCTTTGGCTAATTGTTCATATAAAAAATTCAAGTCTTCCTGCTCACTAAGAATATCGAACTGCTTTTCCAGTAGTTCCTGACGAGTAAGATCTAGGCCGTGAAAAACATGACGACCTGTCTCTTCCATTACCTTGAAGTACTCCTGTCCCAGTAGGTTTTCGCTAACTGAGTTGTCGGCCAACAACAATTTTAAAGTGCTGGCGCCATCGTCATATAAATCAAAAAATCGGCTCTCTTCTTGGTAAAGAAGTTGTACATAGTCCAGAACTACTTTTTTTTGAATATCCAATTCAACCTCGGCTCGCTGCAAAAATAGCATGGCGTCTTTGATCTCGATCTTCTTTTCGGCAATCATCACTTCCGCCTTCGTCATTTTTTCCTTTGTCATGCGAATGTGAGTATTGATCAGGTCAATCTGCCCCTGAAGTTCGGCCACCTGCTCACGAATAGGTTCCAGCTTTTCTTCGGCTAGCTCGATTTCTTTCTCTAGTTCTTTAAAACGTTCTTGTTGATCTTCCAGATTCTCTTTTACGCCAGTAAGCCTTTGTTCGGCAAAGGACTTTTTTCCGCCCCAGCTACTGATTAGACTTTGGCGGTACTGCTCAAAAGAATCCGCTGTTTCCGGTACAAAAGGAAGTTCTTCTTCGTCTCTTTTTACAGCCCTTGGCACATCCGGCTCAAATTCGCTGACTTGATAACCGTCTTCATCGAATACGCCAACTTCGCTGACATCCCAAAGGGTTTCTGTGTATCTGGCGCTTCCATCGTCATAAACCGGCTCAATCGGAATTTCGATATTTGTGAAACTATAGGCACCTTCCTGGGCAAAAGCCATATATGGCGCCAACATGGCCGTAGCCAAGATCACAGAGAGAAGCCGTTTTTTTGAGCTAAATATAGACAAATAATTTAGATTCAGGAATTCTTATTATTATACCAAAAAATAGCCTAAAAAACAAGGGTTTTGGGCTTAAGAATAAGGAAAAACCTGTTTGCGAGAAGCGCGCTTGGTGTGCTAGTATTGTCTTAATAAAATAAACATATGATTGGTTACCTGTCAGGGCTCATCATCGACAAAGACGAAAAGACGCTGACCGTGCTCACCGGTGGCATTGGCTACCGTGTTTCTGGAACAACTGATTTGGTTACAGAAGCTAAAATTGACCACAAAGTTCAGCTTTTTATTCATACCGCTGTTCGCGAAGATGATATTAGCCTGTACGGATTCCAGAAAAAGGAGGAATTGAAGTTTTACAAGCAACTCCTAAATGTTTCTGGCATCGGCCCAAAGATGGCCATGGAAATTCTGGCCACCCCCATTGCCATGACTCAGAATGCGATTGTCTCGGAAGATATCGCCCTGCTTACTAAAATCAAGGGTCTTGGCAAAAAGACTGCCGAAAGACTTTGCCTGGAGCTTAAGAATAAGATTGATCCGGTCATGGCAGGCTCTGGTTCTGATGGGATTACAAAGGCTGGGGTTCATGAAGATGCTGTACTGGCTCTGGAGAGTTTGGGCTACGAACGCTTTCAGATTATTAAATTTGTGGCCAAGCTGCCTGCCGAAATCAGCGAAACGGAAGACATTGTTAAGTCATTTCTTAAATCATCTGCCTAACCCGCATTTATGCTGCATCTTCAAATTGAAAATCTCTCAAAAGTTGGTCGCCTTCATGGTATTTCGAAGGCTAGATTTAGAAGTTTTTGTGAGAATAAACAGCCTTTGGTTCAAAAAGTCTTTAAGCTGAAAGCCAAGCCTGGTTATGCTTTTTTGGCCCTGCCAGATGCTGAGGCAAATTTGAAAAATGTTAAAAAATATGTGAAGGAGCAGGAGAAGAACGGCTGGAAAAATATTGTTGTTCTTGGAATCGGTGGCAGCGCGCTTGGGTCTATTGCTGTACGGGATGCCCTGAGGAGTGAGTTTAGCAAAGGGCCAAAGCTTTATGTTCTGGACAACATCGATCCTGCTTACACCGCAGAACTACTCAGCAACCTGAATCTTGCGAAAACACTTTTTGTGGTCATATCCAAATCTGGCACCACGACAGAACCCATGATTCAGTATGGTCTGGTGAAGGAAATGTTGGCAAAAAAATTCCCAAACAACTATCAGAAACATCTGGTTTTTGTGACCGACCCAAAAGGCGGTCTACTACGCAAAATTGCCAAAGCCGAGAAGATCACTGCCTTTGATATTCCACCAAAAATTGGTGGTCGTTTTTCGGTTCTGACAAATGTTGGCTTACTGCCATGCGCACTGGCTGGCATGGATGTTGGTGGCCTACTCAAAGGTGCTCAGAATATGCGCGATGCGATCAAACGAGGAAAGGGCATGCACAATCCTGCCCTGGCGCTGGCGGCAGCACAGTTTTTGCTGGATAAAAAGAAGAAGAAAACCATGACTGTGCTCATGCCATATTCCAATTACCTGTATCGCATGGGAGATTGGTATAGGCAGCTACTGGCCGAAAGCATTGGTAAAGGTCGCTCTGCCGGACCCACGCCCATAAACGCACTTGGCACGACTGACCAGCACTCGCAATTACAGCTCTATAATGATGGCCCTAATAATAAGTTTTTTATTTTTATGCGCCTTCTCAAACATGCCAAGAATCCAAAAGTAGGCAACGTTCTTCCCGAAGAAATCGGATTTTTGAATGGCAAAAAGTTTAGCCAGGTAATCGATGCTGCTTACCAGGGAACCGCTCAAGCTCTTACCAAGCGCAGACATCCGAATGTGACAATTGAAGTCCCCAAAGTCGATGCCAAAGCAATTGGTGCTCTATTCATGCTTTTTGAATTTCAGGTAGCACTCTTGGGCCTCCTTTATAAAGTGGATGCCTTTAATCAACCAGGCGTGGAACATTCTAAACAAATAACAAAAAAAATCTTAAAAGGTGAAGAAAAATAGACTTTTTCCAAAGGGGTTCACAATGATCGAACTTTTGATTGTGATCGTTATTATATCGATTGTGGCTAGTATTGGCACTGGCGCTTTCAAGAGTCAGCGACAACATGTTATTTATAATGACTCCCTTCTTAAGGTGATCAACCTTATTAAGACTGCGCGTAATTACACCGTTATCAGTCGTTCGACTTATGATGAATGCTCAGTTGGCAATGAAAGCTATGTTCCTGCAGAAGGATATGGTGTATATATTTCACGAAGTGATCAACTTGACGAGTCCCGCGTAGTTCTTTTTGCGAATACCAAGGCGGATACCGACAAGGAAGCTAATCAATTTGATGAATTCGCAGCACCGTGTCCTGACAATGTTGAAGAGGAGTATTATTTACCTATTGATACAAAGCTCCTTGGCTTATCTACCGATAAAATAACTTCAATAGGGGGAGATTCACCCGACGAAGCAGTCATTATTTTTAGAGCACCGCTAGCGGAAACTACTTTGGTCGTAAATGATCATGCGCCAAGTCTGACTTATCTGGATGATCTTTATCTAGAGTTCACAAGAACTGAAACCGAAGTGGCTGTTTCTTCTCAATATGTGCACGTAAACCGCATTGCAGGCTTCCCTGAAATTGAACGATAATAATGAAAACAAAATTCAACACCAGAGGAGAAACATTGGCAGAAACTATTATCGCTCTTTCCGTACTAGCCATGGGAATCACGATTTCCAGCACGGTTATGATGAATTCCATGCGAAACATGACCAATGCCAAGCACCGCGTGGTTGCAGTTAATATAGCTCGCGAAGGCATAGAGGCTGTGCGAAACATTCGGGATACCAATTGGCTTTTTTATAGCGACAAACGAAGACAGTGCTGGAACCATGATCCGAGCGCGCTAACCAGCTGTGATGGTCTGAGTCCTATTAAGCCTGGCACCTATATTGTTTATAAGCACACGGATCAAAGTTGGCGCCTTGAACTGGCTGACGAAAATCCTAGCTTGGATACTCCTGACCCAGTAGGTGATCTTGATTCAATAATCGATAATGATTTGGATCGCGTTGATTTGTCGCTAGTGGATATTGATACCAGCGTTAATTCAGATGGGCTTGGTGGCACAGATGATGACCTTGATATATACAACCATATGGATGCTACTAATCCGCTTGGGGAACTGGTTAAATCAACTCTTTACACGCGCTATATAGTTATCGAATACCTTGAGAATAACCCAGACCCTTCCACCGCACCTAGTAATGACACTGAGCCACTTGAATCAATCAATACTGAGGATGAATGGGACGACAGTACAATAGGAACCCTAAACCGAATGCGTGTTACTTCGGTTGTAGGGTGGGATCGAAGAGGTACATCTTATACAGCTGAACTTAAGACAATTATTACCGACCACCTTGGACGAGAGGATCTGTCTAGTTAATTTATGAATCTATTTTCTTCACATCATAGTCACAAGAAAAAAGGGTTCACCCTTATCGAATTAATGGTGTCCGTCACCGTTCTTACCTTGCTAATTTTGATGTCCAGTCGGATTTACCTGAATTATTTGTCTACTTCTCGTGATCTTAGCGCCGCTAATCTAGTTTACGAAGAAGGACGCTTTTTGATGGAAAGAATCGTGAGAGAAGTAAGGCAGAGTGGTATTGATTATGAGCAGTATTTTAATCAGAACATCAATGTTGCTATGACGCCTACCGATTCTTATGTCGATAATTACTGCGACTATAGCTCATTCTTTTATGATGATAGCAATGAGAGCAGGGGTGTCAGAAACAGTGCAAGAGAAGCCACAATACTTGCATCATTAACCGATGCATCTGCTGTAACACCCATTGAGGAAGAGCTTTATTTAATCAACATGAGTGGCAATAAGCGCACTATGTTTACCCGTGTGGAAAAGGATTTATATGGAGATGGCAAAACAATTGGCAAGGTTGCAACGCTTAAAATGGATGGTAAAGATCTTGGCGATGACCATATCGATGGCAGAGATTCCTACAATGGCCTCAAATCGCATCATGCACAATGTGAGCCGGATGATGGAGAAGGTGATGGGCTAATTGACTCATGGCACTGTGATCCTGATTTTCCTTGCCTGAATGACATTGAAATTTATAATACTCTGCAGGGTCTATGTGAAGGCTATGCTCATTTACCGGTGAACGATGTCAATGATGCTGATCACAGCTTTGTAGATATTTCGCCGAACGCACTCAATGTAGTTGGTCTTAGATTTTTCGTTTCACCCAGAGATGACCCGTGGAAGGCCTATAATGTGGATGAAGTACAGATTCAACCTCATGTAACGATTCAGCTTACGGTGGCGGCCAACCCAAGACTGGTGCCTTTGACCAACGAGGACTCTATTCCAACTATAACTCTTACCTCTACTATCACTACCCGAAACTACGATGAAATTAAGTCTGATTGCCAATAAATGAAATTTAAAATCGACAACAAAGGAATTTCTTTGGCTATTACGATTGGTCTGATGTTGGTTCTTGTAGCCATAACCACCACCGTGAACGAAATGGTCATCAGAGCGCTCAGATCTGCACATCAGATTGAGGCTGCGGACAAGGCATATTTTGTTGCCGAAGGCGGAATTGAGGACGCTCTTTATGAACTTTCCGCACATACCGCTGGCTACAAAACGGTAGATTTAGATGATAATGATGTACGAAATGCTGATTTCACAGAATCGGTTCCCTGGAATAATAAATGGGAAATAAAGAATGAACTGCTTAATGCCTGTGATGACGAACTTTCCGTATGGCAATCTGGCTACCAGCCTACCTACTGTGGTCGCATTTACGGTGGAGAAAAGATGGTTATTAACCTGTTCACCGATGATGCTGATACAAGTGGAATAGGTACTAATGGAATCAATGGAACACCCGGAGACCCAAGTGATATTAATGCACTGCATATTAATACTTTTACTGCTAGATTTAGACTGCCTACCAGTCTTGTTGCCAGTAATTTAAACGCTTTTAGTGGCACGGCCCCGCTCAAAATTGATAATGATGGAGATTTTGGAACTAGTACTAGTGCTGGCCCAGAGGCACTTTTAGGTCTAAACGAAGATGGCCATGAGTATTTTGGCTATGCGCCCAACACCTGTTATTACAGTGGGGGTGTTAAGATCGATGATGATGATTGTGATATTTTATCGGACGAGGACAGCCAAGAGGATCCCGTGATTCTTTGGAAGCTTATTGACCAAAGTGGCAACTTCTTTCTGCCGCTCCGTGGCTGTAAGAATAAATCCCCTATTCACTCCAGCCATCCAGGTAATCCAAATATGACACTTTGTGAAAAGAATTTTACACGAACGGGCATTGAAGTATCCGTTTCTTTTTCTGATACTGATCTTGGGTTTGATCAAAATGGGGTAACTCCTATCACGCTTCAGCAATTCTTGACCAATAATGCGGGAAGTGATTTACAGATGGAGGTTATTATTGTTGCTCCAATGGAAGCTATTGATGCCATTAATCGAATCAAAGTTCCTATTCCTTATTATGAATATGGAATTAAATACACCGAAGCCAGCGGCTTGAATTTGCCCTCTACTTTTTTCTCAATTAAGTCCGATGGTTATTATAAAGACTATAAGCAGTCGATTACCACAAACGTTGTGCCGCGAGCAACCTCGCGCCTACTTGACCTTACGATTATTCAGCAATAAAAACTACTTAACTACTATGTTCACTAGTTTACCTGGAACGTAGATTTCTTTGATGACTTCTTTACCCAGAATATTTCGTTGAATGTTGATGTCTTCGCGTGCCGCAGCGAGTGCTTCTTCTTTAGTAATGTCTTTGGAAACCTCTTTTTTACCACGAACTTTTCCGTTGACCGAGAAAACGAGTTCGAAGGTACTGTCGACAGTTAGTTTTTCGTCGAACTCAGGCCAAGCTTCGTAAGCAAGTGTCTCTTTGTGGCCCAGCATTTCCCAGACTTCTTCGGCCAAATGCGGTGCGTATGGCGCTACGAGCAGAGTGAATTTTTCCATAAGGGACTTACTGACCTTCTTTTGCTTTTGCACCTCGTTGGCTAGAATCATCATTTGAGAAATAGCAGTGTTGAAACCAAAATTCTCGGTGTCTGTCGTAACCTTTTTGATGGTCTTATGAAGGAGTTTTTCGAGTTCAGGTGCGGCTGGTTCGTCAGTCATCTCCTTTTCTTCGACAATTCGATAGATCTTTTGTGCAAAACGGAAGGCACCTTCGATGCTCTTGGTGCTCCAAGGCTTAACGGCCTCGAAAGGCCCCATAAACATTTCATAAATTCGCAGGGTGTCGGCACCGTACTTTTTGATCACGTCGTCTGGATTGATCACATTGCCACGAGACTTGCTCATCTTTTCACCATCTTCTCCCAAAATGATTCCCTGGTTGACCAGCTTTTGGAAAGGTTCGTGATTCTGTACGTATTCTAAATCAAATAAAACCTTGTGCCAGAAGCGAGCATAAAGCAGGTGTAAAACAGCATGTTCGGCGCCGCCCACATAAAGGTCTACGTTCATCCAGTAGCTTTCTTCGTTTTTATCGACAAAGCGATCCGGGTTGTTGGCACTGATGTAACGAAGGTAGTACCAACAGCTTCCTGCCCACTGAGGCATGGTGTTGGTTTCACGTTTGGCATCTCCCTTACAATCCGGACACTTGGTATTCACCCATTCATCTATTCCTGCTAGCGGTGATTCACCAGTTCCGGTTGGCTCGTATTTCTTTACGTTTGGTAGTAGTAATGGCAATTCTTCTTCTGGCACCGGTACTGCGCCACATTTTTCGCAATGAACGATAGGAATGGGCTCGCCCCAGTAACGTTGACGAGAAAAAACCCAGTCTTTTAGCCTGTAGTTCACTGCACCTTCACCAGCCCCTTTCTCTTCGAGATGACGAATCATTTGGAATTTAGCTTTATCAGTAGTAAGGCCATCTAAAAAGCCGGAATTTATACTTACACCAAGACCATTAAAGGCTAAACTACCCTGCTCTTGAAGCTCACTGAGATCTGAGTTCTGAGGATCAACAACTATCTTTATTGGTAAATTAAATTCTTTGGCAAATTCCCAATCCCTTTCATCGTGGCCAGGTACAGCCATAATTGCCCCTGTTCCATAACCCATCAACACATAATCAGCGATCCAAATGGGAATTTCTTCGCCGTCTACAGGATTGATGGCGTAAGCGCCAATAAATTCGCCAGTTTTATCCTTATTTAGGTCAGTTCTTTCTAAATCTGACTTTTGCATGGCAAAATCTTTGTACTTTTCTACCGCATCTTTTTGTTCATCACTGGCTAATTCGTAAACTAAAGGATGTTCGGGGGAAAGTACCATGTATGTCGCGCCAAAAAGAGTATCGGGGCGAGTCGTGTAAACCTCGATTGTCTTATCTGAATCCTTCACTTTAAACGTTACATTTGCTCCGTAGCTCTTTCCGATCCAGTTTCGCTGCATTATTTTAATAGGCTCCGGCCAGTCGACTCCTTCTAAGTCATCAAGCAAGCGATCAGCGTACTCTGTAATTTTTAGTACCCATTGGCGCAGAAGTTTTTTAGTTGTCTCATGACCGCAACGCTCACATTTTCCATTTACTACTTCCTCGTTGGCCAGGCCTGTTTTACAGCTGGGGCACCAGTTAATCGGTAACTCAGATTCGTAGGCCAGACCTTTTTTGAAGATCTGTAAAAAGATCCACTGAGTCCACTTGTAATAATCAGGGTCAGTAGTATCTACTTCGCGATCCCAATCGTAAGAAAAACCGAGAGCCTGAATTTGCCTTTTGAAGACCTGAATGTTTTCGTCGGTCACCTCGCGCGGATGTCGGCCGGTTTTAATAGCGTAGTTTTCGGCAGGCAAACCAAAAGCGTCCCAGCCCATAGGATGAAGTACATTAAATCCACGCATCCGCTTGAATCGGCAGATAATGTCGGTTCCTGTATAGCCTTCTGGGTGTCCAACATGAAGACCCGCTCCACTTGGATAGGGGAACATATCGAGGGCGTAATACTTTTCCTTTTTGGAGTCAACTTCGCACTTAAAGGTCTTGTTTTCTTCCCAATACTTCTGCCACTTAGGCTCTATTTTACTTGGATCGTACATGCTTGATATTGTAGCGATTTTGCCAGAAAATAGGAAATTTGTTTTTAAGACAGACTTGGATTTGTAATTAAGTCTTAAGATACTTGCCCGTCACGGTCCCAGCCTGTCGAAGTAGATCACGAAATGGCAATACAAGATCCTTATAGTCTCCTATTAGTGAATTTAACAAATTTAAAATGGTCTCAAGCTGACGTAAAGGATCATAGTGCTGTGCCTCCAAAACAGGACGTGCATCTTTTTCTCCAACCACCTCCAGACCTTTTTCTCCTAATTGACCCAGGTAAAACATAAGCTCATTTTGAGCAATTAGCAAAGCCTTACCTGCTTCTTCGACATCCCACTTCCCCCTTATTAAATCCAATGCTGTTTTGAATGCTCCAAGGGCACGTTGATTTGCTGCAGTAGGTCTAAATAAACTACTTGGTGGCATCCTTTTTCGCCTTTCATCGACTTCTTTGTATAGCCCAGATTTCGTGCAAAGCTGCTCATTGATTTTGGGATATGCGCGCTGCAACTGTCTAAACAATGCTTCTGTCTCTTCGATTGCCCTCTCGTCATAACCGATATCACCATTCATTATGTAGCCTAGCTTCTCTGTAAAAGCACGATTGACCACACCGGCATAGCTCCCAGCTTCATCAACATTTCCTGTAGTTTCCTTGAGATAGCTGGCGGCTAGCTCAGAAAGGTCCTGGCTTTTTCCTGTAAATCTGGTTCCTTTGTTGACGTACTCAAGCACTTTCTGCAATCGCGGCCTGTAAATGCCACTAATCCTTACTGGTGGCCGGGCAAGTTGACGATCAAAATCCGCTCCCAGCACGACTAAACTGTCACATCGACCTCTGTAAGACTCTGCACAAGGATCTGTGAAAGGGCCAAGAGCGCCACTCATAATCTTCTTGCGATATTCAATAAGATAATAGAATATCTCACCTCTAAAACTTCGTTCTACTGGCCTTTCGTGAGTAGCCCTTGCTGAGGCAACTTTGCTGGTTGGGACAGGCTGTTCGCGTTGTTTTCTGCTCTGGGACATAACTTTATTATTGGAGGACATATTTTATAACAAAATTCGTAAATAGGCAAGCTTAAAAGGATATCCTCTTTGCACCTTGGTCGCTTCGAATGAGCTATTCTATTTCGCCTTTAATCTGGTGTGATGCTCTTTGTTGTACTGCTTGATTTCTACCTGCTTGACCGCTTCCAGTACTTCCTTCACGACATCTTTACCACCCAAACCGAAGGCTAGACCACCTGCAAGTGTGAGCATGGATACCAATCCAATAAAAAGAATTTGAATGAGGATTTCAGCAATTTGTAGCTGAGATAATGCGGCCAGTACAGCAAAAGCTACCATAGTATATTTGGCGGCTAATCCCAAAACACCAGCCGTGCTGGCTTTAGCAAAGCTAAGTGAGGTACTGATTACTGTGTGCATTGTGTTTCCGATTCGAATACCCACCAATACAATGAAAAGGGCGATGATTAGATCAGGCACATAGCCAAGGAGGGTGGCCAAAAAATCAGCTATCTCGTCCATCTTGGCAATTCTTGTGGCTTCGATAAAGAATAGGAAAATCAGGTATGCCCTAGTTGATTTAGCAATAACATGTGAAGGTGTGTGCTTGATGTTTGTGTGCTGCAAAAAGTGCTTCAATCCAAGTTTTTCTGCCAAATACTCAAGCTTGAGCTTTGAGGACATAGCAATGATACCTCTTGAGGCAATTTCTGCCAGAATGAGTCCAAAAATGAATACAGCCAAGGCTCCAAGAATAAACGGGGCCAATTCGATGAAGCTATCATATTTAGCTAGAATGACTTCAGTGATACGCCCTGTGATTGAATTGAATATAGTTTCTAACAAAATTTTAGTTCAACAAATCATATTATTATAGCAAAAAAAGGCGCAAAACACAAGCACAAGACTAGTTCAAACTAGGTTGCTTCCCGCTCTTTTTCGTTATAAAATGCTGTGGCACTGTGGCGGGTTTAGCTCAGTTGGTTAGAGCGTCTGGTTGTGGTCCAGAAGGTCATGGGTTCGAGACCCATAACTCGCCCCACCCAAATTCAGTACTACTATTTCCAAAGAGCCTCTATCGAGACTCTTTTTCTATATACGCACTGATTTGGGTCCCTCCTCACAGAATCCTTCTCGTCCTCACTAAGCTCGTCCTGCGATTGAATTCTGTGGGGGCCCCGCTTCTTTTATGGTAAAATCCTTACGCTATGAAACTACTTGTTACCGGTGGAGCCGGTTTTATCGGTTCTCACTTTATAAGGCACATGTTGGCTAAGTATCCTGATTACCAGATTATCAATCTGGACAAGCTGACCTATGCGGGAAATCTGGAAAACTGTAAAGATTACGCAGAAAATCCGAATTACCGTTTTGTGCAAGGTGATATTGCCGATAAAAAGGTGGTGGATGAACTTGCTGCAGAAGCAGACGTTATTATTAATATTGCTGCCGAAACTCATGTGGACAACAGCATTGAGGGGCCCACAGTTTTTTTGGAAACCAATGTAATAGGTACCCAGGTACTTTTGGAGGCCGCCAAAAAATATGGCCACAAACGGTATGTGCAGGTGTCGACTGACGAGGTATATGGGGACAGGCTTGATGGATCATTTGTGGAAACAGATAAGCTGACTCCGAGCAATCCTTATTCGGCCAGCAAAGCGGCTGCAGAGCTACTTTGTATGTCTTATAACAGAACTTACAGCACGCCAGTTTTGATCAGCCGATGCAGCAATAACTATGGCACACATCAGTACCCGGAAAAGTTGATTCCTCTGTTCATCAAAAAGTTGTTGGCTGGTGAAAAAGTACCGTTATACGGTGATGGATTGCACGTTCGGGACTGGTTACATGTGACAGATCACTGCAAGGCGATCGACTTGATTTTGCACAAAGGCAAGGTTGGCGAGACCTATAATATTGGGACCAACGAGGAGCATAACAACTTGGAAATCACCCGTATGCTGCTCGAAATTCTGGGGCTTACGGAAGATCGAATTGAGTATGTGACCGATCGCCTTGGACATGACTTGAGGTATAGTGTGGATGCGTCCAAAATTAAATCTGAACTTGGCTGGGCGGCGGAAGTTAAATTCGAGGACGGTTTTGCGGAGATGGTGGAGTGGTATAAAAATAATCTAAAATAATATGTGTGGAATCTTTGGCTATGTAGGCAAACGTGAAAATGCTTTGGAACTGGCTGTAAAAGGCCTTGAAACTCTGGAATACCGTGGTTACGACTCTTGGGGAGTGGCAACAGAGCTGGATGGAGAGCTTTTTATTGAAAAAAAGGTGGGTAAAATTTCGGAGGCAAAGACTGATGGTTTTGCCGACAAAAAAACGAGCTTGGTTATTGGGCATACCCGTTGGGCCACTCATGGTGGTGTGACAGATGTTAACGCTCATCCCCATTTTAGCTCGGACAAAAAGGTAGCTGTTGTGCACAATGGCATTATTGAAAATTATGCAGACATTCGCGATGAACTGGGCCGTGAGAATTTTATTAGCGATACAGATACAGAGGTGATTCCTCAGCTGATTTCGAAGTACATGAAGGAGATGAGCTTTAAGGAAGCTGTGCATAAAGCGGTAAAAAGACTTGAAGGGCGATATGCCATGGTAGCGATTGCGGTTGGTGAAGATATTTTGGTTGCCGCGCGTCGTGGCTCACCATTGATTGTAGGTGTGGGCGAAGATGAGTTCTTCTTGGCCTCTGATATTCCTGCATTCTTGGAGTATACGCAGGATGTGAACTATCTGGATGACAATGAGATGGTTATTTTAGATGGGAAGGTCGAGTTTTTGAATATTGATACCGGTGAGCCGATTCAAAAGCGCCTAGTGAACATTGATTGGGAGGCCGAGAGTGTCGATAAAGGCGAGTATGATCACTACATGCTCAAAGAGATTATGGATCAGAAGGAGACGATTCATCGGGCCATCAACCAGAGCACGGATGACATTATGCACGTTGCCCAGACCATCAAGGATGCTCGTGGGACCTTTTTGTCTGGCTGCGGGACGGCTGGCAAGGTATGTATGGCGGCTGAATATTTCTTTTCGATCATTGCAGAAAGGCACGTAAACTTTGCCCCGGCGTCTGAGTTTCCGATTTATCATCACTTTTTAAAACCGGAGAGCTTGCTGATCGTGGTATCTCAGAGTGGCGAAACAGCAGATGTACTGGAAGCCATGGAGGTGGCCAAGAAAAAGGGTTCGAAGGTACTTTCGATTGTAAATGCCGAAGGTAGCACCATTGCCAGAGAATCAGATTACTCACTTCATATTCAGGCAGGACGTGAAAAAGCGGTGGCTTCTACGAAGGCAGCGACGGCCCAGATGGCACTGTTTTTGCTGATTGCCACAGCCATGAAGGGGGAACTACAAGAGGGGCGCAGGATTTTGGCTGATGTGGCCGGTAAAATCAATGACATG
>JAJDCF010000082.1 GCA_029260955.1 Patescibacteria group bacterium
GAGGGGGATGAAGTAGAATCCTCTTTAGATGACCTCAAGAATCTATATACCCAGCTATTTCGGGCATACGCGGATAAATATCAGCATTTGATGCCACCCGGTATTAGTCTTAAGGACATGCCCCGCCATCCTATTTGTGACAATACTACTGGTCAAGGTTTCTATATGCGGGAAGTCCCTAGCTTAGAATATGTTGAGTACCTGATAAACAAGTACAAAATTGACTTGAAACTTAAACTTTCAGTACACACTGATAATCCGAAAGCCAGGGCTATAAAAGAAGACCCAAAAGAAAGAGAAAAGGCTATTAAGTTAGGGCGCAAATGGATAGAAGAAAATGGCTTGCTAGAATACATTGTACAGCAAATACAAGACAGGCTCACTAGAGGTGTTATTGATGCGAAAATATTAAATGAAATAGTGGGCTATAGTGAATCTAATAGCATGGATGAAAATACTGAAGCCATTCTAGACTACATAGCCTACCAAATGGTGAAGGGGTTTGGAAGTAACTACTTTGTGTTTGAGAGGCCAATGAAAGAGGCTGCTTGACTCAGGTAAAAAAATTGTATAAAATGAAAGTGGTTACATGGCAACCTATAATTTAAAGAGCTTTAAACCATATTATGCCTCCAAAAAAAGCACCAGAGGGAATTAGCGATGTTCCAGATAATGGAGCTGGTGACGTAGAGAGTAATACTATGTCATTAAAAGGTAGGCTGGCTGCAACCCTTTATAACTTCGCGAACGGTGATCCACGCATGAAGTCAATAATTAAGAACATGACTTATATGAGTGGGAGGAGGCCCGATGATGACGAGTTAACATTTGCAATAGCAGGTTTAAAAGCTCTGGAAACATGGAGAGGATTGATGGACAGAGTTTTAAATAGCATAGGTGAAAAGAATGAGGCCCCTGCAGATGAAACCGCTCCAGAAGCTGAAATTGTTTTAGAAACCGATGTCGTGCCTGCAAACGAAGGGCAAGGCATAGACGCCGATAGTTCTCAGGTTATTGCAATACCAAAGCCAAGGAGTGCCATCGTCAGGTCACAACCAGGTGTTCGAAGGGCAAGTAGGACTAGGCCACAATCAGGTGTTCAAGAGGTGCCAGTATTGGGGATTGGGAATATGCCATCGGAGCCACCACATGAATTAACAGGCTAATCATTCAGCGATCTTCCAACAGAGGTTAAAAATAGCCCTCATTGTATTTGCAATGCTGGAGCTTTCGATTATGACTCCAAACATCTCATTATGCTTATAAGAAAAGAAAGCCACTTTTTTCCCGTAAATGTTCATCTCAATCTCAATGGGAAACTTTCCCTTGGGCAGAAAACGAGTCTCCCTCAAAAATTCCTTATCCTTTGACCTGAAATCTTCATTGTCCTTATTTTCAGGTGTTAGCGCGTAGGCAAATATACCCTTGTCCGTGCGTCTGGGTACATAGTTATTCCACAGGTAGTCCTGGATCTCAATATCCATATCCTCAACGTTCTCGAAAGCATAAATACTATCGCCCTCAATAAGTGTGTCTTCGTAAACACGCTTAACTCCTTCAATTCCCTCATAATATCGTACCTTTGGTGTATAAAGTTCCTCCCGTTGGAGATTATTAATTTCTGATATTGATTCCAAAAAAAGTTCCGACACAAAACTCAGCTTAGCTTTTCTACTGGTAAGGAGGGCATCAATGTTCTTGTCAGGATCCTCTGCGAAGAAACAAATAACCCCATGCTTCATGGTTTTGACTACAAGACTCATTTTAGCGAGCCTTAATAGCGATTTATAAACTGTGGTTCGATTCATTTTGAGTCGCTGAGCGATTACACTAGCCGGATGCGCGCCAGATGACTTGATCAATTGAAGGTAAATACTAGCCTCAGGGTCAGTCAGACCAAGTTCCAGTAAAACTTGTTTAATTTTCATAATTATTGTTTAACTTTCTGTTGTGAATGTATGTTCACACAACGATTTTAGCTTATATGCTAGAAGAAATCAAGCAATTGTTACATGTGTTTGACAATGGCTTGAATCTGCCTTATTATGTTTACGTCAACAGAGCAGAGAACATAACTGATCATTCACCTCAAAGAATGTTGATAACAGTCAAGCGGGAGGGCAACTTTATTAGGATGGGGAGGTGGCCTAGCCACCTCCTTTTTCCTAACTAATCAGCTAACATTTGTATGGCAAATATTCCGGACATCATACTTTTGCAGGCCACTAGGCGGAACCTAGAGCGGGCCAAGACCTTTCAGGACGAGATGGTGGGGTATTTTTTTGAGCACACGATGTACGATGTAAAAGATGCTATGAGCTCTATTTTGGCTGTATGTGACATAGAGGGTATGAAGCGCCTACCCGAAGTCAAAAAGTATATTCAGCGCGTTAACAATCTCATCGAAGACGTTAGTCTATATAATGACAGAACTGCATATAACGTATATCACATTCTTCTGAATGTTATGAAGATTCTGGAAAGAGCTCACAAGGATCAGTTGAGTATTACCTACAGAATAGCTTCCGTTAAGGCTCAGGCGCGTGGAGGACAGGCCCATTTGGAGCAGGCACTGCTTTATATGATAATAGAGGCTATACAGTCTATGGAACCCGGAAGAGAGCTTAATTTAGAGATTGATCTATCTCAAAAAGAGAGAGATGCGCTTATTACACTAAAGATTCCAGATCATAGCTATGCAGAAGTTGTACGCAAAGAAATCCTGACTGTTGCCAATCAGGGGCAGTTAAAAACACAAATCTTTGTTAAGAATTCCGGATCTGAGGTTTCCATAAGATTACCTCTCTATTTTGGGGCAAAGGCTGATCTTGACGCACTTAGCGATAGATCACTTTCATTGCGATTGGACGATTTGAAGGAAGTTACACCGAAAGTGAGTGTCTAGTATATTTAGAGCACATTAGGTTATGTTATTCAATCTGCTTCGCTCTATCTATAATCTGGCAATCTAGGGGTGTATGCTATTCGCCCTATTTATAATCTGAGATCAAGGGGTGTATGGTGCTCAGGAGAGGACTTGAACCTCCACGGCCGATAAATGGCCACCAGCCCCTCAAGCTGGCGTGTCTACCAATTTCACCACCTGAGCACATACGTATATTGCGAGAGAAGCATACGTTAACTATAGCTTTTTTTCAAATCTAATTAAAAGTCTTAATAAGGCGTATCACCTCCTCGGATGGAATAGCAAAGCTAATTCGTCCATTGGTTGTATCTAGAGCCGTATTGATGCCAACCACCTCGCCATTCAGGTTTATCAGTGGTCCACCACTATCGCCAAGGCCTATGGCAGCATCGGTCTCGATAATTCCAAACAGCTCCTCTACATCCATCTGATTGCCCGCCTGGATAGAGCGGCCTTTTGAGCTAATCACTCCCCTTGAAACACTATCCGCGCCCATAGCAACGACTTGCTGGCCTGCCTTAAGCAGATCAGAATCACCAAGTTTAACGATAGGCAAACCTGTGGTGTTTAACAATCTCAAAACGGCCAGGTCAGTAATTGCGTGCATTTCGATTTCAGCTATTTCAAAACGCTGTCCATCGGCTAGTACTACCGAATAATCAGCCTCCGGATCATCCACAACATGTCGATTGGTCACTACAAGACCATCTTCAGAAACAATAAAGCCACTACCCATGCTACTACCACCATTAGCAGGGGAGTTCGAGGCAAAAATACTCACTACGGCGGGACTAACTGCATTTATTACAGCAACGATGCTATCTTCTTCAACATAAACCACCTCTGGCTCACTAGGCCAAAGCACGCCAACAACAAAACCGATCACTAATGCAACTAATATAAAAGAAACTGCCTGATTGGAGCTATTTCGCTTTTTCATGAAAGCATACTTAGGAATTTGGCCTCATCAATAATCTTAACACCCAGCTTTTCAGCTGTTTCATATTTGCTACCAGCTTCTGAGCCAGCCAAAACGTAATCGGTCTTTTTGCTGACAGAGCTTGAAGCTTTGCCACCATTCTGCTTGATCATATCCTTAGCCTGGTCGCGGCTAAGCGTCGGCAGAGTGCCCGTGATAACAAAGGTCAAGCCATCAAACTTCGTACTCTTATTACTCACCGGCACCAGTAACTTGATTCCCGCTCGGTCGAATTTATTCAAATAAGCTTCACGTTTCTCATCCTGAATCCAATCGTAGATAGACTGAGCTACCTTTTCACCGACTCCCTCAACTCCATTAAGTTCTTCGACGCTAACTTTACTAAGTTTTGCCAGTAGCTCAGGAATATCTGCCACATCAACCTTTTCCTCAACAACTTCTTCTGCAAACAGGCTCATTTGATTCTTCTTCTGTGCCTTTTTCAGAGTAATGGGCTTTGCCTCCAAATTAAGGTGCTTGGCCAATATATCAGCAGTTTCCTGACCGACATGACGAATCCCCATGGCAAAAATAAAACGTGAAAGACTGATTACTTTTGATCTTTCCAGTGCATCCAGAAGATTTTCAGTTTTTTTGTCCTTAAAGAGATCAAGAGGCATCAGGTCACTGGCCTGCAAATAGAACAGATCGGCCGCATCCTCGATTAACTTGCTTTCGATGAGCTGCTGAATCACTTTCTCGCCCAGTCCATCAATGTCAAAAGCCTTGCGTGACACAAAATGCTCAAGTTGTTGCTGATGAACGGCGTAGCAACCTGAATTCATACAGCGACTGACCACCTCGCCTTCTGGCCTATCGATTTCTCCACCACAAACAGGGCAGGAATCAGGCATTATGAATTTGTTTTCTTTGCCATTTCGCAGGTCTTTAATTACTTCGACGACTTCGGGAATGATGTCTCCAGCCTTCTGAATTACCACGGTATCACCGATGCGCACATCTTTTCGCTCAATTTCATCCTCGTTGTGCAGGGTAGCCCGACTAACGGTGGAACCGGCTACCAAAGTTGGCTCCAAAATAGCCACAGGCGTGAGTGCCCCCGTTCGTCCGACCTGAATTTCGATATCAAGAATCCTGGATGTGGACTGTTCTGCCGGGAATTTATAGGCAATTGCCCACCTTGGCGCCTTGGCGGTGGAGCCCAGTAAATTCTGATGTCGGGCATTGTTAACTTTGATGACTAATCCATCGATGTGATAGGGGAGTGAGCCTCTCCTTTTTTCAGCATCAGACATTGCGTTTTCAATGGATTTAAGCGACGTATGATGAACAAAATTTGTGTTCACACAAAGCCCAAAACTCTGTATAAGTTCAAGAGTCTCCTTTTGAGATTTGGGCTGGTCAATGACTGAATCCTTAGCAAAATGAATGCTGTAAAAGAACATATCCAGCTTCCTATCGGCAGAAACTTTTGGATCTAGCTGCCTAACTGTTCCAGCAGCAGCATTTCGTGGATTAGCAAAATCCGACCCTTCAGTTTTGTTGAGCTCATTAAAATTCTTGATGCTCATATAAACTTCACCACTCACCTCAATGATTGGATAATCCTCAAGCTTGGCACCACCAACCTCCCTAAGTTCCAATGGAACACTGGGAATTGTACGCACACTGTGAGTTACATCTTCTCCATGAACTCCATCACCACGGGTTATGGCCCTATGCAGTTTGCCTTTCTCGTAAATTAGCGACAGATTCAGCCCATCGATCTTATACTCAGTTATATAATCCAGCTTCTCACCGGGAATAATCTTCATATTACGTTCCTCCCAGGCTTCCAGTTCCTCATCCGAAAAGCAGTCCATTAAAGATTGCTTGGCGCGTAGGTGCTTGATTTTGGCAAACTTACCCGAAAGCACACTGCCGACCCGCTGAGTGGGGGAGTCAGGCGTCACAAACTCCGGAAACTCGTCCTCCAGTTCATGAAGTTCCTTCTTTATTTTGTCGCGCGCTGCTTCTGAAACATTGTTCTTGTTTAGCACAAAATACTCGTAGTTCCACTTTTTAAGCCACTTTTTTAGTGCTTCAATCCGCTGTTTTGCTTCTTTTTTATCCATTTTCTATCCCATTTTAAACAAAACCACTCTTCAATAAAAGGTGCATTCGAATAAAACCTGAAATCACGGTATTATTAGGGCGAAAGTTTGTATAAAGCATAGTTACCTGAAAATATAAATTCACCAGTATGGGAAATAAACCAAATGACTATGTAGTTCTGGCACATGGCTTAGGAAGGAGTGCAAGATCAATGGAAAAGCCAGCAAGAGCGTTATCAGAAATGGGTTATGACACTATCAATCTTGATTATCCATCGCGAAGCGACACAATACAGAATCTTTCGGAAAAATACATAGGGGAAGCGATAGAAAGAATGTGTACCGACCTGAGAAGGAAAATACATTTTTTAACACACTCAATGGGTGGAATGATGGTTCGATATTATTTATCTCAAAATATTGTCCCAAATTTGGGAAGAGTAGTCATGTTGGCACCACCAAGCAAAGGCTCAAAGTATGCAGATCGCTACAGCAAATATAGAATATCTCCGTTTATTTTTGGTCGTGCACTAAGGCAAATGACAAGTGAAACAGAAAGCATGCCAAACACATTGCCAGAGCCAGATTACGAAATTGGGATAATAGCAGGGCTACATGACGGAAAAGTCACTATTCAGCAAACAAGATTAAATAGCATGACAGACTTTCTAATTGTGCCAGAAACTCACACTTTCATTATGAATTCAGAAGAGGTAATAGATGCTGCAGATAATTTCTTCACAGTAGCTAAATTCAAGGCGTCAGATAAATAGCTCCTTCTATTGCAAAATAAGCCAAAAACTGCTATAATTATAGGAAAATAAATAAAAAACGAGACGATGACCTTAGACCTTAAAGGTGTCATGCAACAGGCAGCAGAGCAGAACTCACCCGACCTTCACTTCCAGGTGGGGCAACCGCCTATAATCAGGCTTAAAAACGGTTCTCTAAGTGCACTAGAGAAGGCTCCAGTACTTACCAAAGAGGATATTGCTGAGATCATCACCAATATAACTACAGAGTCACAAAGAGCAGTATTCGCCAAAGAGAAGCAGCTGGACTTTTCATATCATCTGGAGGGTGTCAGTCGTTTTCGCGTAAATATCTATCAGGAATATCATGGTCAATCCATTTCATTCCGTCTGATTCCCGATAAGATTCCTACAATAGAAGAACTTGGCATGGAAGAGGTGGTCAAATCCCTGGCTATGATGCACAGCGGGCTTATTCTTGTTACCGGTCCAACCGGAATGGGTAAGTCTACCGTTATTGCATCGATTGTCGACTACATAAATAAGAATAGAAGCGCTCACATAATTACTATCGAAGATCCCATAGAATTCGTGTACACGTCTCAAAATTGTCTATTTTCACAACGTGAGCTGAATGTTCACACGCACAGTTTTGCAGGAGCCATAAAGGCAGCACTTCGCCAGGACCCAGACATCGTTATGGTAGGAGAAATGCGAGACCTAGAAACTATTTCAGCAGCCATTACTTTGGCAGAAACAGGGCATTTGGTTCTCTCAACTCTACATACAATTGATGCAGCGCAAACAGTGGACAGAATAATTGATGTTTTTCCTTCCGGACAACAGCAGCAGATCAGGTCACAGCTTGCGGGAACTCTGAAAGGAGTTATTTCTCAAACCCTTGTACCAAGAGCGGATGGCAACGGACGTGTCGCCGCCAGAGAAATCATGATTTCAAACGACGCGATTCGAAATTGCATTCAAAAGGCCGAAACCAATCAAATGTATTCCATCATGCAGATCAACGCCGATGAGGGCATGAAGCTTATGGATGACGCACTGGAGGCACTCGTGCATCAGGGGGTTATTACAGCGGATGAAGCTGTATCACACGCCTCCGACAGCCAGGCACTTTACCAAAAACTAAAATAATTTGATACTCAAAAGACTCAAAGAGTTCTTCAAAAGCGGGGACGAGAAGGAGCTAGCCAAAGCGGAAGAGAATTTTGATGATCATATGGCCGAAGTAGAAGGAGATATAGCTGATCTCGCCAAACTAGAAACACATGTGCGCAAGGAATTCGACGGCATGAAGGGGGACGTGGCAAAACTCCGCCACGAAGTGGATGAAGTAGTTGGAGACAAGGCAGCATAAATCGTTTGACGCTAGCATCTTAAGCCTATAAGATGGTTTTTGAAGCTAATCAAAAGCCATATGGCACTTAGAAAAAAATATAAAAGGGTAATGCTAAAAATCTCCGGCGAGGTTCTCAGTGGCCCAAATGGGCAGGGAATCGATACCAAAGCCCTGACAAAAATTGCTAAAGAACTAGTTGATCTCAACAAGCACAAAATACAGGTGGTGGTTGTTAATGGAGGGGGAAACATATGGCGCTATCGCGACACAAAAAACTCAGGAATAGAACGAACGACTTCTGATTACATGGGTATGATGGCCACCATCATGAATGGAGTGGCTCTTCAGAGTGCCATAGAGAAGAACGGAGCCCATTCCAGAGTGGCTTCTGCTCTCGATCTGCCACAGATTGCAGAGCCATACATAAGGCGAAGGGTGATTCGTCACCTTGAAAAGAATCGAATTGTGATTTGCGCTGGTGGGACCGGGAATCCTTACTTTACAACCGATACAGCCGCCGCTCTTCGCGCGGTCGAGCTTGAATGCGACGTTTTACTGAAGGCAACAAAGGTTGATGGCGTATATACAGCAGATCCGAACAAAGATAAGAATGCCAAGAGGTACAAGAAAATCTCATACCTAGAGGCGATAGAAAAAAATCTACAAGTTATGGACCAAACAGCGTTCTCGATGTGTCGCGAAAGCAAGATGAAGATTGTCGTGTTCAACATGTACAAGAAGGATGCGATCCTGCATGCTGCGCTAGGTAAGAATATTGGCACGCTAGTATCCTAGTAATAATTAACGAAAAAAATATGCCCGACCAAGCGATAAATGAAGCAAAAGATAAGATGCAGAACGCATTAAATTATTTGCATGAGGAATATGGAAAGTTGCAGACAGGTCGAGCCAATGCAGCCTTGGTAGACGGACTTACGATAGAGGTTTTTGGTTCCACTATGCCACTCAAAGGGCTTGCTAATATTTCTATTCCAGAGTCAAATCAGCTTGCAATACAGCCATGGAACAGGGATCACCTACCGAATATAGAAAAAGCGATCACCGAAGCAAATTTAGGTCTCAATCCAAGTAACGATGGAATAATGATCAGACTAATAATCCCGCCACTGACAGAAGATAGAAGAAGGGATTTGGTGAAGTTGGTTCACAAGTATGCCGAAGACAGCAGGGTATCCATTCGAAATGCCAGGCACGAGGCACTAAAAAAGATCGAGGCTATGGAGAAGAATAAAGAGATAAGCGAAGATGAGCTAAAGGGCAAAGAAAAGTCTCTACAGGCGGTGGTGGACGAGTTTAATACTAAGGTAGAGGAAGATTCCAAGCACAAAGAAAAAGACATAATGACCGTATAAAAAACGCATGACTATTATTATTACCGTTCTGGCCTTCATTATTATTTTTTCAGTGCTCGTTCTCGTTCACGAATGGGGGCATTTTTATTTTGCGCGTCGGGCAGGAATTAAAGTCGAGGAATTTGGAATCGGTCTTCCGCCCAAAGCAAAATCAATTTACAAAGATAAAAAGGGAACGGTTTATTCCTTAAACTGGATTCCTTTTGGTGGCTTTGTAAGACTTTACGGAGAAGATAGCAGTGACCCAAAGGTTTTAAAATCAAAAAATAGTTTTGCATCCAAGTCTATCGCAAGCCGGTCTGCAGTTATTGTCGCCGGGGTCTTTATGAATTTTGTTCTGGCTTGGGTATTGCTTTCAATTACTCTGACAGTTGGAATGAAGCCTATTTTAGTAACGCAGTCTGATCTGCAGGATGCGAAGGAATCAGGGCTGATAAGTGTACAGGAAGTCTTACTTGTGAATGAGATATTGCCAGGTTCGCCACTTGACGAGACAGATCTACTGGCTGGTGATTTCATTACTGGAATTAATGGTAAGGACGTACCACTTGTAACTGATCTGTCTGGAATGCTTAGTCCGGAGACAGACGTAATATTAGACATAATGAGAGGGGAACGTGAGGGAACTCTTCTTGTGGCCACGGACGCGGATGGAAAGCTTGGATTTTCGGTTTCGAATATGCCCAATATTACTTTTCTGAAAGACCTGAAGTATCCATTTTACGAGGCGCCAGTTGTTGCAGTAAAAGAGGTGGGAAGACTTTCGTATTTAACGCTGAACATGCTTGGTGATGTCGTCGTGACATTGGTCAAAAAGATGGCCGTTCCAGAGGGGGTCGCAGGGCCAGTAGGTATTGCAAAGCTAACCCATCAGTTCATGCAAGAGGGGGTCATAGCAATGATGCAGTTTGTGGCACTGCTTTCTATTTCACTTGGAGTAATAAATATTATGCCCTTCCCTGCACTGGATGGCGGACGCTTTTTATTCATTGTTTTTGAAGCTGTACTTCGTCGCCGACCAAGTCCAAAGTGGGAAGCAGCTATACATGGAATCGGATTTGTTTTGTTGATACTATTAATCCTCGTGATCACGTGGAATGACATAGTAAATATGCTTTAGTTAAGCCACTTTTGACAACTATTGCAGCGCGGTAATAAAGCCTTGTAACCGTCAACACGGTTTGCTTTTCAAAGTAAATTCCTTCCTCTAATATCGAGTTCCGACACAAATATAAAACAGCCTGGCATCCGCCTTGGCGGGACCAAATATTTTTCTATTTCGTTATTTTTCTATGGGACCTAAAGACCTTTGGATAAAAATCATTGAGAAAATATCCGAAGATCTTCCTCGCGCCCAAATCATCACCTGGTTCAAGAACACCACTATTCTAGAAAATAGCGAAGGAACTTTAAAGGTAGGATTGCCACTGCCTTTCTTTTTGGGTTGGCATCAAACCCACTATGCAAAAAAAACTCTTGAAGCAGCAAAAAATATCGACCCTCTGATTACCGGTGTAGAATATGTCGTTGATATCTCTTTAACAGATGGTAGCCCACTGGTCATTGATCTGATCAAGCACTTTCCAAGCAAGGAAACCAGAAAGCTTCCAAACCGTAACGAAACCCGCTCCAAAGATGGCGTGGTTTCTAAAATACTCAACCCTTCTTACAGTCTCGATAACTTCATCACATCTCCAGAAAACCGCTTGGCTCATGCTGCCTGTCAAAATGTAGCCAAATATCCAGGTCAAAACTACAATCCACTGTTCATCTACGGTGGCGTGGGGCTCGGCAAGACTCACCTGGTGCAGGCCACTGGCAGCGAAATGATTAAGAACGATCCAAGCAGGCACGTGGTCTACACAACCACCGAAAATTTTGTGAACGAAGTCATTCAGGGGATCCGCAGTAAGAACATGGACTTCATCCGAAAAAAGTTCCGACGAGTCGATGCTCTCATAATTGACGACATTCAGTTTGTTGCCAACAAGGAACGCTCCGAGGAAGAATTCTTTCATACTTTCAACGCTCTCTTCGAAGAAGGAAAGCAGCTAATCATTACATCGGACAGACCACCTCAAGAACTTTCTCTTCTCAGTGACCGTCTGACTTCTCGTTTTGAGTCCGGCATGCTCATCGACGTAAAAATGCCAGATTACGAAACACGCTTGGCCATTCTTCAAGACAAATGCCAGGATGCTCAGGTCTTTATCAACCAAGATGTTCTAGAATTCATAGCCTTCAACATCAATCATTCTGTGCGTGCACTAGAAGGCGTGCTGAAGCAGGCTATTGCAAACTACGAGCTTGAACACACAGCCCCAACCGTCAAATCGGTTGCTAAAATGCTAAAGACCACCCAAAAGAAGGAGGTCAAAATGGTTGGCTTCTTGCCAAATGACGATCAGCCTAAAGGAGCTGTAACCATGGAACTTCTCATCGATTCAGTTGCTGATTACTTTACTGTTCCAAAAAGCGAAGTCATGGGTCAGTCTCGCGTTCGAGACTACACATTGCCTCGCCAAGTCATTATGTATTTAGCTTCTACAAAACTCCGCATGTCACTCAGTAAAATTGGTCGCGCCCTTGGAAATCGCAATCATACAACCGTCATGCACTCCATTGGTAAAATGAAGGAGCAAATCAAAAATGACCGCCAACTCCTTCGAGATGTTAATGCGATCACTAAAGAGGTAGGAATTCACTAGTATCTTGCAAAGGTTTCAATAAAACTTCCGCAGAAGCTACGAAGCTCCTCTTTTATCATGCGCACATCAATTGGCGAAACAGCTTCCTCTACAATTCCATCATGGACGATCTGAGAAGATTTGTTGTAGGTCTTGGCAGCATGATTAGCTGTCTTTTCTACATGAGCAGAAAGCGTCATCTCTGAATCACAGCGTTCACAGTTAACGTCGAACATACATTCGCTATCAACAATATCTGTGATTTGAATGTTGTGAGGAAGAATAGCTGCCTCGCACTCAACACAGTTTAGTGACTGAGAAATTTGAGAGTAAATCTCATGAATGTCATGGTGATTCAGATTTTTCATTTTTGTTTTTTTCTAAATAAATCCAAACATTATAGCAAAAAAGCATGACAATAGCAATACTAATAAGTAGCCTTGTGGGGTGACTCTAATCCTCACACCGAATAGTATACGGCTAAACAAGCTTCAAAATACTCCTTCTTGCCTCATTAGCACGGCTTTCTGCAAGTGCTATTTCCCCCTCCTCTCTCATATCTATCACGGTCAGAAAGTAATCCCTGTACAAAGGTAAATGCTTACGAAATAGTGCAGAAAGAAAACGCGATTTCACAATGCTAGTAGCGGCTCTAATTGAATCATGAGCGGACATTGTGAGTCCCATAAATTTCTTCATATCTGGCACGGTCAGATCATAAGGTGCATTATTCATCGCCATATTTGCTTTCGACACTAAATCAATAAAGACTGATGGAGGATACTCTGTGTCGTTTATAAGTTTCTCTGTAGGTCCATCGACTTCCTCATGTTCTAATTCATCAAGGAGCATCCTGGCGTCATCTTGGCTCATAGCCAGCAAAACAGACTCATCGAGTTTATCGAATCTATCAAGAGGATGATTCTCTTCAGTGCTATCAGGCACAAGGCTAAGTCTACTTACTCCGTTTTGATTATTCTTACCCATATAAAAAAATGTAATATACAAGTGGAGTATATTACAATATAGCTACTATGGTGTCAAGCAAGATTAATGCCCAGCTCTCAATAAATCCCAGAAGTCATATAAAGCAATACCTATATAAAGCAAAACTGAAAACGCAAGAATTATGACATAAATAGAGGGATATATTACGTTCACAGCAATGACCATACTTTCAAGTAGCAAAGCAATGAGTAGCATAAAAATGAAGGTGGCGGAGTGTGACAAAAGTCTTGTCCTATGAGCGACAAGGTTACTCTTTTCATAGGTGAAGGCAAAGTTTGCAAAGCATACGGTTACAAGCAAGATGCTCACTATCAACAAAAAATCTCCCATTTGATCAGCCTTGATCTCACGTAAAGCATTCGATAGCGGATTGTATGACAAAAGCGCTAAAATTATGATCAGACCATTTTTTAATAGATTTTCCTTAATTGCTTTATGAAGATACGAATCAGTTACCATAATATCTAGTTAATTAGAAGTTCAAGATCAATACAAAGCTCCGCGTACGATAGTCTTCACAGGCCAACCCTTCAACTTCTTGCCTTCAAATGGAGTATTCTTGCCCTTAGAAACAAAACTCATACGATCAACCGTCCTCTCAGCCTCCAAATCAACCAAAACAATGTCCGCCGGGTAACCAGCCTTAAGTCTACCAACCCGCAGGTTGGCGAATTTCGCCGGAGCTAGCGTCATTAGTCTAACAACCTCCATCAAAGCCATACCCTGATTAAAATGTAGCTCGGTAATCGACGAAGCTAGCGAAGTTTCGATTTGTGAAATACCAAAAGCAGCTTTCATAAAGTCATCTGGCTTATCCTCTTCGCGGTGAGGTGCATGATCAGTAACAATAAGATCAATCGTTCCATCCTTCAGTCCTTCAATGACAGCCAGCCGATCTTCCTCGGTGCGGAGTGGGGGATTAACCTTGGCCAGTGTTCCAACCCTCAGTGCCTCAGCATCGGTCAGGCTAAAGTGATGTGGTGTGCAGTCCGCTGTAATCAAGCCAGACTCCTTCTTAGCCTGGCGAACGAGCTCGATTGACTGCTTGGTGCTGATGTGCGTAAAATGTGCCTTAGCGCCGGTTTTAAGAGCCAACTTAATGCCTCGCTCCACTGCCTCATATTCCTTGGCATTGGGCTGGCCGGGAACGTCTAGTTGTTTGCTAACTTCACCTTCATTCAAAACGCCATCCTCGCCAATATTGTTCATTTCGGGGTGAGTGATCAAGGTCAGGTCATTTTCATTAGCCTTTATATAGGCTTGCTCCAAAAGCACATCATCATTCACATCAAAGCCATCATCCGAGATGAATTTGATGCCAAGTTTCACAAATTCCGCATAATCTGCCAACTCCTTTCCTTCCAAGTGTTTGGTGATGGCACCTATGATGTGAACGTCCACACGGGCGTTTTTAAGGAGTTCCTGGTACTGCTGAATGAATTTGGCAGCGCAAAGTTGGGGAATGGTGTTAGGCATGGCAAAAAGAGTTGTCACACCACCTTTACGAGCCGCCTTGGTACCGGTTTCAATCGTTTCCTTTTCAGCCTGCTCCATGTCGCGTAGATGCACGTGCATGTCGATGACTCCCGGCATAACCAGTAAGCCAGAGGCATCAACCACATTCATATCATCCTCAGGCTCAATGTTCCCGATTTCTACAATATCCTGATCCACAATCAAAATATTAGTCACCATATCAAGGTTTGACTCGGGGTCAATCACACGCCCGCCTTTGATAAGGATTTTACTCATGAGAGTTATAATAGTTGAGTGAGAAATTTTTGCGAGCCCGCGATGCAGACCCTGAAGGGACATGTGCCCTGAAGGAAGCTGCGAAGCTGGGCGAAGAAAATGTTCGAGCGAATACAGATATTTTGAAAGTACTGATGGATACGCCAAAGGCGATCGAAACTTTTTTAAAGTTGTCAGCTATAAAAGTTTTTGGCGAGATTCTTGAGCAGTGCCATTCTCATATATACGCCATTCTCAGCCTGCCTGAAACAAGCAGATTGTGGCATTTCATCTACCGCAGGTGTGATTTCATCCACCCTTGGCAGCGGATGCAATATTCTGAGCGACTCCCTGCCCAATTTTACCACCTCTGGCGTGAGGATGTATGACCCCTTCAGCTTATTATATTCGGCATCGCTTTCGAATCGCTCTCTTTGAATACGAGTCATATAAATCACATCGATTTCTGGCATCTTCGCATTTAGATCAGAGGTCTCTTCAAAATTAATACCCTTTTCCCTGAGCATCTGAGTGTACTTTTCTGGAACTTTGAGCTCATCCGGACTAATGAAAATGATTTTGTCAGGAGAATATAGGGTAAGAATGTATGTAAGTGAATGAACTGTTCGTCCATATTTCAAGTCTCCGATAAAAGCGATTGTTTTACCGTCTATGCCACCACATTCACGCTTGATGGTGTAGATATCCAGTAAAGATTGAGTGGGGTGTTGGTTTGGACCGTCACCAGCGTTAAGGAAAGGCTTTTTAGTATATTCAACTGCTTCAGCTGCAGATCCAGCAGTGGGGTGGCGCATCACGATGATGTCCGCATACTTTTCTATGACGCGTATCGTATCTGCCAGAGTTTCTCCTTTTGAAACGGATGATGTCTTGGGGTCAGCAATAGTGATGACCGAAGCGCCGACGCGATGGGCAGCTGCCTCAAAGGAAAGGCGTGTTCTAGTGCTGGGCTCTAAAAAAAGCGTGGCAACCACTCTTCCCTTAAGATCATCAGTGTTATTACCGCGAAGCGTCTCGGCTTCTTCCATAAAAAAATCAACTTCCTCGCGAGTTAGATCGGCGGAAGTAGTAAGTTGTGTTCTATCCATGATGTATGTATTAAATATCTACTTCCCAAATTCTATATGCATTCACATTTGGTGTAAAGATCTATTCTATGTTCAAAAATTTAAGCACATCTCGTGGTTCACTTGCATGAATAAGCGTAAGAAAACTCTGGCGCCTGTAAATGGTGGCTGGTGCGTGATGAGGTGCGAACTTACTGACTTTTTCAAGATGTTCAGGCAATGGACGACCCCAGCCGGCATGAATGCTGATGCAGTTATGTGTCATGTCTTTAGAAATACTATCTCCAACGAAAGCAACACTAGTCCGCATGTCCTCGGGTGTTTTGCCAAGAAGCTCATGAAGGTTGTCATGTGGCTTGCCAGTCTCTAGGTGATGCATATGAGGCTTAAGGCCATAGTTACCTCCATCAAACATATCGCGATGATTCTCAGGAACCTCGTCAGGTAAACTATCCTTAATGGCAAACACTTTCTGAATGTGATCTTGATTAAGTCCAAGGTGTTTGATGCGAGAGGCTGCATGACAGGCGGGCGCGTCAGTTACAATCACGCTACTGATCTCTGCCCTATAGATTGCCTCAAGTACCTCAGGAATTTGATCGTACAACCTTAAGGATTTAGTGCGACTAGCATGAAATGCCCTTTGAACATCCTTGATAAGTTTGCTTTGATCAACATCGACCTCTCTAAAAAGCCCTTGAGCTTCCAAGTCCTGCACAAGCCAACTGGATTCCATGGTCTCGGCCCGACCATAGTATTTACGCATGCAATCAGTGACTCGCTCGCGAGTTTGTCCACTTGCTTGCGACAAAACATTGCACATCGCAGGGTAGACCTCTGCTGCGTAAGCAACCCAGTTCCACATTGTGTTATCTATGTCCCAGCAGATGGTGTCTACTTGAGGTTTGTTCATAAGGGCACATCCTATTTGGTTTTTTCGGCTTATGCAAGTAGAATAATGCGTGACTTAATTAAAAGGATCAATGCACTTTGCAGACGAAGCAGAAATCAAAGTTCAAGCTGGTAATGGCGGAAACGGATCCGCTTCGTTCCGACGTGAGAAATATATTGCCAAAGGTGGGCCAGATGGTGGCAACGGAGGTGGTGGCGGAAGCATTATTATGAAGGCCGATGAAAACATGAATACTCTGGTCAATTTTATGAGCAAAAAGCACTACAAAGCTTCCCATGGTCAGCAGGGTTTTGGGCAAAACAAGTATGGATCCGCCGCCGATGATCTTATCTTAAAAGTTCCGGTAGGAACACTCGTTTTTGATAAAGAGTCCGATGACCAACTTGCGGATTTAACCGAGGATGGGCAGCAGGTAATCGTGGCCAAAGGAGGTTTGGGAGGTAAGGGTAATTCCAATTTCAAATCATCCACCAGGCAGGCACCTGACTTCGCGGAACTTGGCGAACCTGGCGAAGTAAAGGATTTAAAACTTGAGCTCAAGCTGATCGCGGACGTCGCCATCATCGGATATCCCAGTGTGGGTAAGTCCACGCTGATTTCTCACATCAGTAATGCAAAACCAAAAATTGCTGATTACCCATTTACCACTCTCGTTCCTAATTTGGGAGTTGTAAAAGTCGATCAGACTGACTTTGTGGTGGCAGATATTCCGGGACTGATCGAGGGCGCACACGAGGGTAAAGGGCTTGGAATAGCCTTTTTAAAGCATATTGAGCGTGCCGAGATTCTGGTGCACATGCTGGACCTATCACGCGAGGATTTGCTAGATGATTTTAAAAAATTGAACCTAGAACTTTCTTCTTATAGCGATGTACTTTCAAAGAAAGACCAAATCATTGTTTTTAACAAATCGGATGCAACTATTCCTGAAATAATCGAAGAGGCGAAGGTGAACTTCAAAAAGTACAAGCCACTCTTCATTTCATCGGTTACTGGTGAGGGAATTGATCAATTCCTGTATCGCCTAAAAGATGAAGTGCTGATACACCGAAAAAAGAAGAGAGCGGAGAAGCCCAAGGATGAACATAAAGTTTTCCGTCCCCACATCGACATTCCTGATGCCAAGAACTTTAAGGTCGAAAAAGAAGGTAAGGGCTTTCGCGTTTCTGGTAAACGTGTTGAGCAGCTCGCCATTATGACGGATATGACAAAAAAAGGCGGTATCTTCCGCATGCACGATATCTTAGGAAAGATTGGGGCCTATCGCGAAATGAAAAAACTGGGCGGTACAGATGGCAACAAAATTCACATCGGCGAAAGAACCTTCACTTATATGGACCTCACCTGAAACCTTTAACAAAGGTTCCAGTACCTCCAAAATATCTGTCTTCGCTCCTCATTTACTTCGCTAAGCTTCGCAAGCTTCCTTCACCGCGCATGTCGCCTCAGGTCTTGCTTCGCTCGCTCTGGAAAATTCGTCACTCACATATTGTTCTGCTAGAATACAGACATGAAACTGATCGTAGGACTTGGAAATCCAGGGGATAAATACAAAAACACTCGTCACAACGCCGGTTTTTTGGCGGTTGAGAAGTTATCTGAACATTTCGGTATGGAGGCTTTTAAGACGCTTGATAAAGGCAAGTCCCTGATGACCAAGGGTGAGATTGGGGGTGAGAAAGTAATTCTTCTAAAACCCCAGACTTTTATGAATTTATCGGGCGTTCCGACTCAAGCGGTGGCCAGCTATTTTAAAATTGATCGTAAAGATATAATCGCAATCTACGATGATGCAGAAATTGATCTTGCCGCTGTTAGAATCCGTGAGGAAGGCTCTGCAGGAGGTCATAATGGTGTCAAATCGCTGATTGAACACCTAGGAGGCGATGATTTTATTCGCGTCAGGCTTGGTATTAAGCCCAAAAAACCTTTTCCTGGCGCACTCGAGGATTACGTACTCGGAAATCTGACTGAAGGTGAAAAGGCAGCCCTTGCTCAGGTTTTTGATGGTCTTCCTGGCCTGATTGGAAAACTGTTTACCAAAGATATTAAGGTGGTGATGAACGAGTACAACTAGGCTTCCCCATTGACAAATGCTAGATAACGGGTATAGTATTTTTGTGAATAAGAATAAAGTTGTGCCCAATTACAGAGAGTTGCTAGCGAAGCTAGAGGCTTAATATGGTTTAAGTAAGGAGTCAGCATAGAAACCTGAAAAAGAGCCGGAAAAACCCGTTTTCATGCTGCCAGCTAAGTATACAATGGGCTGGACGGAAACGTATGATTTGGATGGTGAAAAAGAAGGCTGGCATGTTTTAAGAAATCCAGAAGGAGAAGATGTGGGCTTTTTTGAATTTGTTCCAGGCAAGAAAGTAGAGCAAGTTCTAAAAGCTCATATCAAGATAGAAATTGTGAACAATTCAAGAGATGATGCAAAAGCTATGATTGTATTAAAAGACAGCGACGGAAACTCGGTTGGATCATGGGAGCTGCATCAGCATGCAAGAAGTGCAATCGAAAAAGTGGTGAAGTACTTGGCCAATCGTTAGAAGTATCCAAGATGCACATTGACAATTCTACGTCTGTGACATTAAACTTATCGGTGTATTTGATGTTCGGGAGTCGCCAAGTGGTAAGGCACTGGTTTTTGGTACCAGCATTCGGGGGTTCGAATCCCTCCTCCCGAGCCACTTTAAAAACTGAGCATTGAAGATCATCCATCAGAACAAGAAGGCTAAGTTCGACTACGAGATCTTGAATGAATTCAAGGCGGGAATTATGCTGCTCGGATCCGAGATCAAGTCTATCCGAAAGGGGGATGTGAACCTTAAGGGTAGCTATGTTTCTATTCATGATTCCAAGGCTATTTTGAAGGGTGCCCATATTTCACGCTATTCCTATGACAGTAATCCTGACTACGATCCTTTTCGAGATCGCGAACTGCTTTTGAATAAATCTGAGCTTCATAAAATAACTAATCATCTAAATACCCAGGGAGTTACGGTAATTCCTTTAGCCGTTGTTTTGGATGGAAAATACGCCAAAATCAAGATTGGAGTTGGCCGTGGTAAAAAGAAGCACGATAAGCGCGATAGCATCAAAAGTCGTGAGACGAAAAGGCAAATTGATAGAGCGATAAAGAATCATATCTGATAAGATAAGACCCTGACAAAATACTTGCATGAACTTTATTCCAAAAAACATACAGACGGCCATCGAGCAGTTCAGTAAGCTGCCTGGCATAGGTTCCAAGTCGGCTGAGCGACTGGTTTTTCATTTGCTTAAAAAACCCGAAGCTGAGGTTGCGGAGTTAGGCGAGGCAATCTTGTCCCTAAAAAAGGAAATTCGCTATTGCAATCAATGTCAGCACCTGACAACGGAAGAAATCTGCGATATCTGTAAATCTGATGGTCGAAATAAAGAAACAGTCTGTATTGTCGAGGATTCACTGGACTTGATGGCTCTGGAAAAAGCCAATGAGTACAAAGGGCTTTATCATGTGCTTCACGGCATTATTTCTCCGGTAGACGGCATTGGCCCCGATGAACTAACCATTGCAGAGCTCGTTCGACGCGCCAAGGAGGGCGACATAAAGGAAATGATCCTAGCACTCAACCCATCGATGGAAGGGGAGGCGACTGCCGCTTATATCAGCCGTTACATAAAGCCACTCAACATCAAAATCACCCGCATTGCTCGCGGTATTCCCGTTGGCGGAAATCTAGAATATGCCGACAGTCAAACGCTGAAGCGTGCCATGGAAGGCCGATCAGAGTACTAGGTTCCGTTCTCACCTGCAGGTGCAGGAGCAGAATCCTCTTTTCCCATAATATAATAGTCAGGGCGAGCCTGATATTTACTGTAGATGGTTTCGATGAAGGACTTACTAGTAACGTCATTCTCTCCAGCTTCGCTGTCCTCACCGATAGTTTCATCCTGGGGTATACCATCGTTATAGGTCACGTGCCTGTACCATGTAACGTTTACACCCGGAACAGCATGGCCAACGACCTTGGTCTGGCCAGGACTTAGATTATCAGAGTACTCAATTTTTTCATCCGGAGGCGACTTCCAGCCGGAGTAATATGGCCCAATCATTTGAACTGTGCGGTTGGTCTTTGTGCCGTAAAAGTTGTAGTAAGCTTTGCTTCCAATAGTGAATGACTGCATTACCATATGATGAGGCGTGTCATTCAAAAATTTCAATTCAACCGTTGGTGGGTAAACCGTGGCATCCAGGCCAAGGGGCTTGTAGTAGCTCACGGCGTAAGAATGATTTCGGCGTACTGTTACAGGGTATCCAGCCGCCAGTATAGCGCGATAAGCAGTGGTCGATACCTGACATAGCCCTCCTCCAAACTCCGGCACCGTTTTTGCCCCTTTGATGACTAGCTCCTTAAGGTAGCCGGTCGTGCCATCAACCGGACCAAGCACGTCACCAAATACAAACTCCTCACCCGGGTTAACGATGTGGCCAGTAAATTTAGAAAGACCATTATTGATGTTTACAATGCGGTTGCTAGGTGAATAGGTAAAGTCTGTCTCACCACCTGATACAAGATCCTTGATGCCCATTTCCTTTAGCTCATCACTTAGTACCGTTATAACAGGATCCGTGCGGAAAAGCGGCAGATTAAGATAAGTCATACGGTTTTTAAGGGCATACTCCATCATCTTGGTAGCCGATTCAATATCAAGCTCGCGACCATAAAGACCTACACCTTCAAACGTAATATTTCCATCTTCATCCATATCGATAGTGACATCCTCCTTTTCGCGATAAATTACTGGTGCGATAATCGTTTCAAGATATTGGCGTACTTTCATGCTATCCAATCCCTCAACGTCCTCCTGGCTCAAAAGGCCGTCAATCAGGGGGGCATCATCATCACTAATAGAGACCTTGATGCCCACAAAATCAGTCTTTTGGTAATCAGAAATAAGATCAAGACGTGAAGGATTGACCTCCCATATTCTGAAAGGCGTCTTTAGAATCATGTTCGTCTGAAGCCCCGCTGCAAATGTAAGAGTCGGAAAAACTAGGAAGGCACCAATGAGCAGAAGACTGCGAAAAGCTATTCTCATTTCTTTACTTTTTTATCTACCACGGCAGATTTCTTTTTGGGAGTGAGCACTTTGATAACAGCTCTTTTGACTGTTCCCATCTCGTGGTCCTTTCGGAGCTGAGTCTTACCCTTCAAAAACATATCCAGAGACTTATCGCGAATGGCCTTTCTCGTCTTTTTACCATCCTGTGGAGCCAAAGTAAGTCCTAAAATAGAACCGATCGCACCACCAACCACCACACCAGTGAGCAGTTTAAATACACCTTTGCCTACTTTTTTCTTTTTTAGCATTTACTCGGGGGGTTAACGCGCGAATTATACCTATTTTACTTGTTCCAGTCAATTTCTGGATAGCTTTTTAGGTGACCCATAATTATTTTCTCAATCTCATCAAAATGCGCCTGAGACTCAGCCTCCATAATAATTGAAATGCGAGGGCTGGTATTACTCACACGTATTCCGCACCAACCACCCTTGCCAAAGTCCATGCGTATGCCATCCATGGTTTCACTTGGATACTTGCCCCTAAAATGCGCCACAATCTGTTCCAAAATTTCAAACTTTCGTTCATCAGGGCAATAAGGTCGGATTTCTGGAACGGAAAAGGTTTTCGGAAAAGCTTCAAAAAGACTCGAAACTGGTACATCGGTATCCGAGGCGATTTTCAGTATTCTACAGGCTGTCGCAAGTCCATCGTCATAAGCATAATAATCCTCCGGTAAAAAGAAATGACCTGATTGTTCGCCGCCAAGAATTGCCTTATTCTCCGTCATGGCTGCCTCGACATAAGAATGTCCCACCTTACACATCACGGGCTTGCCACCACTCGACTCAACAAGATTAAAAAGGGCCTGTGAATTCGAAACTGTAAAGACCACTGTTCCGCCAGAGTGACGAGAGAGAACGTCCTGACTAAGGAGCATCAAAAGCTGATCCGCATTCACAAACTCACCCTTTTCGGTGACTATAGCAACACGATCTCCATCTCCATCAAAACCAAGTCCCAGATCAGCGCCTTCCTCAACAACTTTCTTTTTCAGATCCTCCATATTTGCTTCAACTACTGGGTCCGCCTCGTGATTGGGAAAATTCCCATCAAGCTCCGTGTAAAGCTCAACTACATCGTGTCCAAGTAATTTGATGGCTTTTGGGTACAGATTCCCTGCGACCCCATTACCTGTATCAACCACCACTTTTAATGGTCTTTCGTAAGTAAAAATAGACTTGAGCTTTTTCATATAGAAATCCACATAATCAGCCGTTTTCTTGGAGCCGGAACCCGAACTAAAGTCGCCAGACCCAATAATCTGATAGACCTTCTGTAGCTCATCGCCAAATACGGCATGAGCATTGGCCGTCATCAGCTTGAAGCCATTATATTCCTTAGAATTATGACTGGCGGTAATGTTGCAACCACCATCAAACTTGCCCTCAGTTATAACAAAATAAACATAGGGCGATGGCGTAATTCCTAAATTAGTCACTTCACAACCTGTTGAAACAAGACCCTCAACAAAAGCTTCAAAAAGTTCCATGCTGTGCGTCCTACAATCCTGCCCAACAGCAACACGTGGGGAGGGGATTGATTTTTGCTTGATTAGGTAGGTTCCAAAAGCCTTACCAATAAGCTCAGCCGCATCAGCATTCAGCTGATCGGGATAAGTGCCTCGTATGTCATATGCTCTGAATATCTTCTGATCGATCATAATTTTGTTTTATATGCAGGTATTTTAGCACAATTTGATATCGGCCCCCACCAATCTGCTAGGCAGACGGTGGGGGCTCTAGTGCCCGAGCTTAGCTCTTGGGCTTCCCCTTGGTACTCTTCGCGAGACGGCTGGTGCGCTCGAAACCGCGCATCATCGGCAGTCTCAGATGTAGGTGCGCCTTGGGCTTGCAGCCCTTGCGACCGGTGTCAAGATGCAATCCACGTCTCTTGGTCTGAGTTTGGAGTTTCAACGTAATCCCCTTGGGTACTGTTTGCGTTTATGGAGCCGCTCACCATTATGGAAGAAGCTCCTTCTACGCATATCACAGCGTATTATAGCCCAAAATAGGGAATCATCAAGACGATTTTTATTCTTTGCGAATAATTCAAATAAAATGATTAATTTGGGCAGAAAAAGTAAAAGATAGCTTGATTTAAACACAAAGTAGGCATATAGTTTACGCAACATTATTCAGAACCGATGAAAAGGCTTCAAGTTGCATTGCTATGCGGCGGTCCATCACTCGAAAGGGGTATCTCATTAAATTCAGCAAGATCTGTCTGCGATCATATGCAATCTGAGCAAACCGAGATCATTCCCATTTACTTTAACCATGCCAAAAAGCCCTACCTGATTTCAAGAGCTCAGCTCTATTCTAATACACCTTCTGATTTTGATTTTAAGCTCACTAACTCCGCAAAGCCATTAAGTCAATCGGCGCTTACAAAGCTGCTCAAGTCAGTAGACTTGGCCTTTCCGGTTATGCATGGCTCATTTGGTGAAGATGGAGAAATCCAAAGGATTCTTAAGCGTATCGGATGCCCTTTTATAGGATCATCCGAAGAGGCTTGCAAGAGAGCCTTTGATAAATATAAGGCCAACGAATTTATAAAATCGCAGGGCTTTTATACATTACCTTCCATGGTGCTTAAGGCTCACCTAGGCGGTCATAAGCATAAGATACAGAAGTTCTTTGCAGATCATAAAATCAAGCGTGCTGTCGTAAAACCGGCTACTGGTGGATCCAGCATCGGAGTTAATTCGGTTTCAACGGTAGATGAGGCACTGGAAAAGGCGAACGAACTCTTCTCAAAAAGAGTTGATACAAGATTAGTTATTGAGCCCTTCTGCGAGGGGACAGAATTCACAGTTATTATTTTAGAAAATCGTTTTGGCATGCCGGTCGCTGTTATTCCAACAGAAATGGAACTTGATTACAGCGATCATCAGATTTTTGATTACCGCAAAAAATATCTTGCCTCAAGGCAGGTCACTTATCACTGTCCGCCACGTTTTGAGAATCACATCACCGAAAAAATTCAAATCCAGGCCGAACAACTTTTTAAATTACTGGGCATGCAGGATTTTGCCCGTTTCGACGGCTGGTTGATGCCCGATGGAAATCTTTGGTTCTCAGACTTCAATCCCATAAGTGGTATGGAGCAGAACAGCTTCCTGTTTATGCAGGCTTCTCGCATCGGCATGTCACATGCGGATGTTTTGAATTACATTCTAAAGTCAGCTTGTCGTCGTCATAGTATTCCGTTTCCATCTACTTCACCATCGACACATAAGGCAAAGAGCAAAAAGAAGGTGAACGTGCTGTTTGGCGGAAAAACAGCTGAACGTCAGGTTTCGGTCATGAGCGGAACGAATGTTTGGTTAAAACTTCGCAGGTCAGACAAATACGAGCCAAAACCATACCTACTCGACATGGATCATCAAGTTTGGGAACTGCCATACGCGCTTACTCTTAATCATACGGTCGAAGAAATTGCGGCCAGTTGTAAATCCGCAAAACAAGATGAGGAAAAACTTCATAAGTTAATCCGCCGCGTCGTTGATAAGTTGGGCGCAGATGAGGGTGACTTGTCTGAGAAGTGGTTCTTTCCAAAAAAGACAAGCCTCTCAGAGTTCATCAAGCAGTCTGATTTTATCTTTATCGGCCTACACGGAGGAATAGGGGAGGACGGTACCCTTCAGGCCATGCTGGAAAAAGCCAAGGTGCCCTTCAACGGATCTGGCTCAAAGGCATCGAACCTTTGTATGAATAAATATGAGACTGCCGAGGTAATCAGTGATCTAAAAGGGCAGGGGATTCACTCGGCTGCCAAAAAGATTGAGACAGTCGAAGGTTTTCAAAAATTCAGCGCCTACGACTTTAAGCGCTATTTTAAAGAGCTAAAAAAGGAGTTGGGCAGTAAAACCATCATCGTCAAACCTGTGGGCGATGGCTGCAGTGCCGGAATCGCCAGACTTTATGGTCCGACGGATCTTGAAGCCTACATCAGTTATGCAAAAAAGGGTGCCACCTTCATTCCCGAAGGTAGTTTGCGGGAACAGCACGGAATAATCGAAATGCCTACGATTAAACTAGTCAGGATCATGTTTGAGCAGTTTATTACCACGGACAAAATACGGGTGATTGGCAATAAGCTCAAATGGGAAGAAAAGACGAATTGGATCGAAATAACTGCGGGGATTTTAGAGGAAAACGGAAAGCTGCGAGCGATGTCGCCTAGCCTAACAGTCGCGGTAGGAAATATTCTGAGCCTTGAAGAAAAATTTCAAGGGGGGACTGGTGTAAACATTACTCCACCACCCACCCCCTACGTAAAACCACTGGCCGTAAAAAAAGCGAAGGAGCGAATGGAAATGGTGGCCAAAAAACTCGGAATACAGGGTTACGCTCGAATTGATGCCTTTATGCATCGTAAAACCGGTGAACTGATCATCATAGAAGCAAACTCAACCCCCGGCCTGACGCCTTCTACGGTTATTTACCATCAGGCACTCGAAGAAAAGCCAGCCATGTATCCGACAACTCTTCTGGAAAGAATAATTGAGACTGCTACAATAGGAAGGAAGTAGATCAAATAAAGAAACATGCAAATATACACCATTTTATTCGGCTTAGAAGTACTAGGGGCATTGATTGCCCTCTATCTTATATGGAAACGCAAAAAGCAGAAGCAACCCTACTGCGTGATCGGGGAAGACTGCTCTACAGTTTTAGAAAGCAAATACAATAAAATCTTTTGGGTCCACAACGATGCTATGGGGCTGCTTTATTACCTGACGATGATTGGACTTCTTTTTTTGCTCCTATTAGGTATCGGTCCATTTGTGTGGTGGATGATCATTCAGCAGATACTTGCGCTAACGGGAATCATCATGGGTGTTATCCTCATGTATATTCAATGGCGAGTACTAAAAACATGGTGTTTCTGGTGTATTGTTTCAAATATCAACACTTGGATCATTGCCGCTATCATTATTAAATATTTTTAGAGAATGAACGAAGACCACACTCATCACCGCAGTATCTTGATCGACAGCTACCGAGATTTTATCGATTTCGCAAATAAGCGTCTCACGCTATCCAAGTACATAATAAAAGATAATAAAGACATCTTTTATAAAATAGAAAGGATGATGCTGGTCATTATGATCATCAGCATTGTTGTGCTCTGTACTCTGCATATGATGCCCAGATGGCTAGCCATTACACTAGCTATTCTATTTGCACAAAGAGTCTTTGAATTTATCGTTGTCTACTCCCGTAACTTCATTTTTCACCGAGGCCGCATTTTTACGGATTTTAGTGACCCACAGAGGCAAGGGGAGTGGCTAATAATGACTTTTAGTCTGAATATCCTACAGGTAGTTCTTGTGTTTTCAATTTGGTACAGATTGATTGGGCTCATGAATCCGGGAGCTTTTTTTGGCGACATGAGCATACTAAATTCCGTCTATTTCAGTGTGATCACTTTTATAACTGTGGGCTATGGCGATATAATACCAATATCCAGTTTAGCCAAGGTTCTAGTGATGTTGCAGACTACTCTAACTTTTTACACGTTGGTAATCGTGGTGAATGGGCTGATTTCAGTTCATTACAAAAAATAGTTCAAATAAAGTTGTACTTGAAGCTCAGTTCTTATAGAATGACTGAGTCAAACATTACGCGGGTATCGTATAGTTGGCTATTATCCCGGCCTTCCAAGCCGGTGAGTGGGGTTCGAGTCCCCATACCCGCTCCACGTTTTTTAATTGCCCTCTAATCAAAACAAAATGACTCCAAAGCCGAACCAAATTGAAAAATTGCTCCTGGAATTAATGAAGATCAAAGAGAAGCTGGAGGACGCGAAGGTGATTTTAAAGGACTTCAAAGTGCGTTCAGAAAGACTGACAGAGCTCAAAAAGGCAAAAAAGGAATTAGGCGAGCAAATTCAGGAGGAAAAGGACCGAATCGAAAGTGAGTTTTACGAAGATAAGGATTATGAACAATCCAAAAACGACGAACTGACCCACAAAAACCAGCTGAAGGAGAAGAATGGTGAGCTCAGACATGCAATGGCTCAGGTGAACGTAGATCAGCAACTTTCAACCTACGAGTACAACATAAAGGGTGAGCCACTCAAGATGCAGGTAGAAAGGGTGGTAAAAGTTTACATCAATGGCAGAGAGGAGAAATAGGCCTTTGATTACTATTGCGTGGTACAATAGCTCATGAAAATAAAATAAAATATCATGAAAAAAATTATACCACTCGTATTAGTGATAGCACTTGCTATTGGTGGTGCCTATTATTTTGTGACTCAACAAGGCGCTCAGCCTACCGTGGTCACAACAACGGAGGACGAAATTGATGTTCAGGCGTTCTATAACTCCAATACAGATAGCGAAATTGCTTTGATATTAAAGGCAGAAAATGGCGAAGGTGTGGTGGTAACGCGAAGACTCAATACTGGTGAAGAAAAAATTGATAACTTGGTTCTTGTCGGGGGCGATGGTAGTCATGCGACCATTACGCCAAATGACCAGGGCTTTGCTGCAAGGTACGAGGATGGCGATGGCAATGTAATTCAATATGCCAATTACACCGATAGCACCGTTGATATCACGGTGATACAGGCTGGTGGTAAGCAGACAGTGCTAGACAAGTACGAACATGGTATAGATCTGAGTAAGAACCTGTCAGCTAGTCTTATACCTGCGGCACGTGCTGCAGATGAGAGCACTTATTATTATGGAGGCACTGGCTTGCTGCTTAACAGTGCAGGATGCGCCGCTGGGTTAATCGGTTCGCCGTTAGCTCCAATTAGTTGCGCCGTAATAATTGCCAGAGTTGGTGGTTATTTGGTTTCTCAGGTTGTCGAAATTCCAGGTTGCGGAAAAGGCGAGGAATTAGTAGATTGCGCACTCAACAACTACAAGGATTATAGTGAGCAAAAAATTATTAATGGGCTAATTCTGAACAGTACAACTAACACACCTATAAATGGTGTTTATTTATCATTAAAGAACCGTCTGGGAAAAGAGTTATATAGAGCAACTACCGATGCCACCGGCACCTACTCCTTTGCCGTAAGTGGAGGTGTTTCAAAATACACTTTGACCGCATTTTCAGATGGATATGACGAAGGCATATTCACCATCCTCGAATCGGGTAGAATTTTGAGAATTGTAGATGAAGCAGGTAATGCCCTGGCAGAAAAAGAAGTTGCCACAACGCAATCTTATACCATGTGGCATGATTTTTTGCTGAAGCCTGATGGAGTGATCCGTGGCGAGGTCATTGATTCAGAATCTGGCTCAGGCATCAATAATGCGCAGATATCTGTCTCGCCATTAGGCCTAAAAGAAGCGTCAGATGGTCAGGGAAAATTCATTATGTTTCCCAGAAATCTGAAAGAGAGAACAGAAATAGTCATGAGCGTGTCCGCGAAGGGTTACACCGGTAAATCACTTTCGTACACTTTGCTGTCAGTGATCGAAGTAGGAGATCAGTACAAAATGATCAATGGTGGAATTGTATACAATGGAATCATTAAATTAGATCCTGAAGAGGAGGAAGAGGAAGAGGACGACGAGAAAGAAACCGAGGAACCAAAAGACGATGAAGAGGAAGATGAGAAGCCAGAGGAAAAGCCCGAAATTATACCTGTGCCCGTAAAACAAGAGGATCCAGGATTCGATGGGCAATACTCTGAAGATTTTGACAGGCCAAGCATCGATACTAATCAAGAGCAGGGGATAGTAATTACTGTTTCTGAGCGCTCTTATGGAACGATTAAGTTAACCGTAACCGGCGACAAAGCTGAATGCCATATTGATCTATCAAGTACTTTCACCTCCGCAATTACAGGCAGCGTGTCTCTAGCATCAGCTGGCGAAGGAAATGCCTACATGAGCACATCAGGCTGCTCGGGTGGTATTTCGGATGACGGAGCCTTCAATTTAACAGGTACATTAAGCGGAGAGGCAACTGTTGCTGGGCAAACTGTACAAAGCAGTGGGCCTGTTACGGTTGTAGGTCAGGTGGCAGGGGGGCATATGTGGGGCGAAATACAGCTCTCTACCGGTGCAGAAGCGATTCCATTTGGAAATAAACCCACCGAGGTCAAAGGTTTTGATGGCAACTGGCTTGGCATAACGATTGACACCAGTACAAACGAAGACTGCACTGGTGAGCAATTTAATGTCACTGTTGCAGGTAACGAGATGAGCGGCTATCTTAGCGGAAAAATTGAGGATGGTGGAAGCTTTTCCACAGCAATAAAGGATAAGAATGGTGAGAGAGTCTTGTTTTGGGGTGAATTCGGAAAAACCTACGCTGAAGGAAGTTATAAGAGTGACCCATTTTTGTCAGATTGTAGTGGGACTTTAACAATGCAGAAACAATGAAGGATATGTTGATTTCTTGCTATATAACATGTAGTCTCAAGCCAACAAATACTAAAATAAATATTTAAACATGAATGATGCATTCAAAAAGAAATTTGCCACATATTTGCCATTGATTATATTGGTGCTACTTTTGGCACACATGGTAGCGGATTTATATGATTTCCGTGATATAAGAGAGAAATTGGGGTCTTCAGCTATTTATGCGCAGCTATCTTCCGATATCACACAAAGGCCAACATCCGATAAGCCGGCAAAAATGCAGATGAGACTTCGAGATGCGATTAGTGGAGTTGGATTTGACCCAGAGGTCAGCACAACGAACGTAAACATACTTCATGATGGTGCTTACTACCTCGTGGCAGCACCACAAGTTGGAAGGTTGATGCCAGATGATGGGAATACAGCCTGTGCCAATTTCTTCTTCACGGTTAACAATGTAGCGGTGAACAACAGTAATGTAACGTTGTGCCACAGTGGCCCTATCACAAAAGACGTCGTCATAACACAAAGCGTAGTACCGTTACATGCGGGCGATGAGGTTTCAATAATGATATCAAGCTCAGACCCTGATTTGGGCATCGAGACACTTAAGCCAGAAGATCAACCTATAGTTCCATCTATTATATTCTCAATGTTCCGAATTGGTAACATATAAGCGTACTAAAGGCGCACGTTTACTAGCTAAGAGTTAGGCTCAATATTGTAGTAATCAATCAGGAATTCAGATATCTTCCTAAAGGTGGGAGCAGCTGTGGTAGAGCCCCAGGTATTTTCACCAATACGCGGACGATCAAACTTCACCAGCATAACAAACTGTGGCTTCAAGGCGGGGAAGTATCCTGCGAAAGATGTGATGGTTGCCCCCTCGCCAGTCTCGTATTTTCCGTACTTACCGGCAATTTGGGCTGTACCTGTTTTTCCGGCAATAAGGTGGCCTGGAATGTCCGCCGGCCTACCATGACCACGGCGTACAGTAGAAACCAGCATAGATGTAATAATGCTAGAGGCTTCCTCCGATATCACCCGATGGATGATTTCTGGCTCCGTTTCGATTACCTCGCCACTGCGTATGATGGAATCCACGATGTGCGGCTGCATCAACTTGCCACCGTTAGCCAAGACTGCCCAGGCGGTGACCATTTGAAGGGGTGTTACAACAATACCCTGTCCAAATGAAGTCGTAAGCAGTTGTGCCTTTGACCAGTGAGAATAATAGTCCACAGCACCCTTAGTTTCTCCCTCGAGTTTAATATTGGTGTAATCGCCAAATCCAAAGTCCTTTAGGTATTTATACATCAGTCTCTTTCCAAGCTTCTTGGCAACCCAGGACATTCCGGTGTTCAAAGACTTTTCTAGGACCTCGGTCATGGTAGAAATGCCGTGATATTCATTATCTGAATTCTTAATCTCAAATTCATCGATATGAAGGGGGCCGTCATCATCAAAGGTAGTTTCTGGATCGACTTCCTTAGAATCAATAGCGGTGGACATTATGATGGCCTTAAAAACTGAGCCGGGCTCATAAAATTCGCTGATAGCCTTGTTTTTGAAGACCCCAGGGCCAAATCGGTTTTCGTAAAC
>JAJDCF010000083.1 GCA_029260955.1 Patescibacteria group bacterium
CTTTAATCGCAAATGACAAAGATTATCGTAGAGAGCAAGTAGAATTAGCTGAAGAATTATTTGAAGACATACATGAAGATTAATCGAGGAGATATTTGGCTCGTGAACCTGGACCCAGTCATTGGCAGTGAAATTGCCAAAACAAGGCCCGCTCTTGTTATAAGCCATACCGGATATAACGCCATCGCTGAAACTGTGACTGTTATTCCTATTTCAACAGGAAGATTTATAAAAAGCTTTCATGTTTACTTAAAAAAGCTAAAGAACGAATCTCATGCTGTTCTACCACAACTCCGCGTCGCCTCAAAAAAAAGGCTGATCAAAAAGCTAGGAAAGGCTTCAGAAAGCGAACTAACTGAGACAAAGGAAAAGCTCATGCGTTATTTAGATATAAGATAAAGAAATAGAATTATCGTTGATTAATAAGGCTATCTCCGCTAAACTATCACCGCTTATTATTTGATAATTCTCTTGCAATGCGACGTTTTAATAAAGGACTGACAGGTATTATTATCGCCACCCTTCTTATGGCCGTGGTTTCTTTGCCTGATTCAGTAAAATCTCAACTACCTAATGACAAGGTTAGCAGCTGGATAAAAGACCAAAAGGTTACTCTTGGGCTAGACCTTCAAGGGGGTACTCAACTTGATTACCGAATTGATTTAAGAAACATCGAAGCTCGAAATGCAGATGAGGATGAATCAAACGATGTAGCAATCCGCGATATTGTGGAAGGTGTACGAGCTACATTAGAAAGACGTGTGAATGGACTGGGGGTTTCTGAGCCAAACATTTACACCTCTGACGTAGCTGGAGAGAAGCATATTATTGTGGAACTAGCTGGTATTAAAGATGTAAATGAGGCAAAGGCTATCGTTGGTAAAACCATTCAACTGGAATTCAAAGAGCCAAAAACAGAGGAGGATCCTGATGCACTTGCTAAAATTGAAGCCGAAGCAAATATAACTCTACAGGCAGCTCTTGCTGATACCGAAAACTTCGCCTCTCTTGGTGAAAGTACACAAACTAGTGACGGAAAAATCACTTACAGAGGAAGTACTGAAGGATGGGAATCAGGATTAGCAACAAATCACAATGGGGTAATTCCCAATCTTAATGTAGGTCAAGTTCATAGCGAACTTGTTGAAAACAGCGGTGACTACATGGTTACAGCCGATGGACAAATAAGAGAAAGAAAAGGCTTCCTGATTCTGAAGCTAGATGCCAAAGAAATGCGAGACAAGACAGAAACATCCGATGGCAGAGTAAAGGCCTCTCATATTCTATTTGCCTACGTAGGCTCCGAAAGAGCAGCCGAGGGCGTGACTAGAACCAAAGAAGAAGCTCTTGTAGAAGCCGAAAGGATACTCGCAGAAGTTAATACGGCCCCAGAGAACTTTGCCACATTGGCAGAACAGTATTCCGACGGACCCTCTAGTACTAAGGGTGGCGATCTAGGATTCTTTGGAAAAGGAACTATGGCTCCTGCATTTGAAGCCGCATCTTTCTCATTAGAAGTAGATCAGGTTTCTGGAGTAACAGAAACAGACTTTGGTTATCACATCATAAAAGTAACGGACAAAGAGGAGGGGGAAGATACTGTAACCCAGGAAAACCATTACACATATAGTGAAATTCTTTACGATACGTCACCGGATCCATGGAAGTCTACTGGGCTTGATGGCGCTCACTTCAAATACGCCAGTGTCACCTACGATCAACTTGGCGCACCACAGGTAGCTATTCAGTTTGATGATGAAGGAGCTCGTATGTTTGAAGACCTGACCGAGCGTCTAGTAGAACAGCAACTTGCAATATTTGTGGGAGGTGAACTAGTTTCTGCCCCACGCGTTAACCAGAAAATTGTTGGTGGACAAGCCGTAATTACTGGAACTGGTTCCCTTCAACAAGCCCTTCAACTTGCTAATGATTTGAACACTGGTGCCATCGACGCACCAATTATTCTGAGTGGTCAGTACACTATTAGCGCGTCACTTGGTGACAATGCACTTCAGCTTTCTTTGTACGCCGGCTTGATTGGATTGATTGCTCTGGCCATCTTTATGGTTTTTTATTACCGTTTGCTAGGCATATTTGCGGTAATAGCATTGCTTATTTACTCTGTTATTATTCTATTCATTTTGAAGACTACAGGCATTGTAATGACCCTGGCTGGTATCGCAGGTATTATTTTGTCGATTGGTATGGCAGTAGACGCTAATATTCTGATTTTTGAACGTACCAAAGAGGAATTAAGTGAGGGTAACAGCTACATAGCTGCCATCACCACTGGCTTTGAAAGAGCATGGTCTTCTATAAGAGATTCTAACGTCAGCTCACTTATTACTTGTGTAATTCTTTGGTTCTTCGGAAACTCCATCATTCGTGGCTTTGCTTTGATGCTAGGGCTTGGAATCTTGATTTCTATGTTCACAGCCATAAATGTTACTCGCGCTCTTCTAAAGACTCTGAATGGAACAAAGCTGTCTAAGAATAAATTTCTACTAGGCTCCAAGAAGTAACATGGAAATTTCCGCTCAACATCAAAAGGCCATTGCTAAGCTAATCCCTAAAAAGAAAGACCAACAAGCCTTTGTGAATATGACTATAAAAAAAGCTATTCAGGAAAAAAAGGCAGATAACGCTGAAACCATTGAGATCTTTACAGATGGTGGATCACGAGGCAACCCAGGCCCCTCAGGAGGTGGCTACGCCATTTATCGTGGAGGAAAACTAGTGGCTAAGGGATCCAACTTTTACGGAGAAAAGACCAACAACCAAGCTGAGTACCTAGCCATACGAGACGCCCTTCGCCATGCTCACGAACAATATGGTGAACTCAAGGTAGAGTGTTACATGGACTCAAAGTTAGCTGTAGAACAGATGAACGGAGAGTGGAAGGTTAAAAGCGAAAACGTCCGACCTCTTTTTAATGAAGTCAGACGTATTGCCGATCAATTCAATCATTTTCGCATCAGCCATGTACGCCGTGAACAGAATACAGTCGCTGACCAACTGGCCAACGAGGCCATGGACCGAGGGTATTAGTATAACTGAGTGATAAGCTTGTGAACGCGCGGAGCAAGAACCTGAGGCGACATGTGCGGTGAAGGAAGCTTGCGGAGCTAAGCGAACAAGTGAAGAGGGAGATCAGATATTTTGAAAGTACTGATGGATACGCCAAAGGCGATCGAAACTTTTTTAAAGTTGTCAGCAACTTAGGAGTGCTTTTCAATTACTTTGAGCAGATCATCCTTTTGATGAACTCCAACCATATCTTCAACGATTTCACCGTCTTTGAAGACTTTTAGAGCAGGAATGCTCATAACACCGTATTTTCCAGCTAGCTCCTGGTTGTCATCAACGTTTATCTTGCCAACGACGGCCTTGTCACCAACTTCGCCAGCTAGTTCATCGATAATTGGCCCTTGCATCTGACATGGTCCACACCAAGGGGCCCAAAAATCAACAAGAACAGGCTTACCTTTGACGTCTAAGACACTTGCCTGAAAATTGTCCTTAGTAATTTCGAGAGCTGCCATAAGTTTTTATGTTAAGAATTATTGTAAACTCATCATAGATTAAGGATTCCACGATTTCAAGTTTAGCTCGTAGCCTGGAATACAAAAAAGACCCCGCCAAAGCAGGGTCTTTTTAAAAGTCAGATTAAACGTACTATCTAACAGCGTCTTTAAGGCTCTTACCAGCCTTGAAAGCAGGAACGTTCATAGCTGGGATCTTGATTTTCTGAGTTGGGTTTCTTGGGTTTACACCAGTGCGAGCTGCACGGTGGCTAACACGGAAAGTACCGAAACCAGTGATAGTAACGTTGTTTCCTTTCTTAAGCTCCTTAGTAACAGTAGCTAGTACAGCTTCTAGAGCATCGCTAGCGACTCTTTTGCTTACTCCAGCACCAGCGGCTACAGCAGCAACTAAATCTTGTTTAGTCATAATGAAATATATTAAGAATTAAATTTCTGAAGCCAGTATAAGACCCTAAAACACCCGAATCAAGCGTTTTCCCCTTAGATAAGCGAAAAAGGTAGCATGTAAACAATTTTTATACAGAATAAATCGCTTATTAAAGCCATTTTAACCAAATTTGACTAAAAAAAAATTTTCATGTCAAAAATACATTATTTATCAGCTGTTTTGGCTTAAACACAATGGAAAAGGCTTCCTATATATAGGTATTAGATTTAAATTCACATTTGACATGCTTCTACTAGCTCCTGTATAGCTAGACATGATATTTCAAAAAAAAGGTATTATTATGAATCATCTGATCATCGTCGAGTCACCAGCAAAAGCTAAGACTCTCAAAAAATTTCTTGGAGCCAAATATACCGTCAAGGCATCTATGGGCCATATTAGAGATCTTCCAAAAAAAACCATAGCCATTGACACCGAACATGACTTCAAGCCAGAGTACGAAATCTCTCCTGATAAGACTAAAATCGTAAAAGAGCTTAAAGCTGCCGTAAGAAAATTACCTGACACTATTGTATGGCTTGCACCCGATGAAGATCGCGAAGGAGAAAGCATTGCATGGCATTTGGTTTATGCCTTGGGACTTAAAAAAGGACAGTACCGACGTATTGCTTTTCACGAAATCACTAAACCAGCCGTACTGAAGGCTTTGGAAAACCCACGTGCTATCGATATCAATCTGGTTCACGCTCAACAAGCTCGTAGAATTCTGGATCGCCTAGTAGGTTATAAGCTATCCCCTCTTCTTTGGACCAAGGTAAGAGCTGGCCTTTCTGCCGGTAGAGTACAGTCTGTGGCCGTACGCTTAATAGTAGATCGTGAACGCGAGATCGAAGCTTTTAAACCGGAAGAATACTGGAACATTGATTGTGACCTGGAAGCAAAAAAAGGCAAATTCAATGCTGAGCTTCATAAGATCAAAGGCAAGAAAGCTGTTGTAGACAACAAGAAAACCGCCGATAAAGTATTAAAAGACTTGAACAAGGCCGACTACAAAGTGGACAAAATTGTAAAGAAAGCAACCAAACGTAAGCCTGCCGCTCCTTTTATTACTTCTACTCTTCAGCAAGAAGCCAGTCGTAAACTTGGATTTTCTGTAAAACAGACCATGGTGATCGCCCAGCAACTTTACGAAGGTATGGAACATGGTAAAGATCACACAGGTTTGATTACTTACATGCGTACAGATTCATATAATTTGTCCAAAGTATTTCTGAATGGTGTCCCTAAACTTGTAAAAAAACTTTATGGACCGGAATACGCCCTTTCTACACCTCGCGTCTTCACCAAAAAGGCACGTGGAGCCCAAGAAGCGCATGAGGCTATTAGACCAACCGACCTAAGCAAGACCCCAAAAGACATAAAGGATCATTTGGATCCTAGGCAATACAGACTTTATAAAATGATCTGGGAAAGAACCATCGCATGCCAGATGGCCGATGCCGAGGTGGACGTGACCACAGTTACTGTTAAAGCTGGTGACTACGATTTGACTGCCAAGGGCGAGGTGATCAAGCATGCCGGATTTATGAAGGCCTACATCGAAAGCCATGATGACCCAGCAAAAGCTATTTCTGATAAAGACATCATACTGCCGGCAATGGAAGAAGGTGAAGCCTGCGATCTGGAAAAAGTGAATTCCGAACAGAAATTCACCCAACCACCAGCAAGGTTCACCGAAGCCAGCTTGGTAAAGAAGATGGAACACGAAGGCATTGGTCGTCCATCTACTTACGCCCCAACCATTTCAACCGTGATTTCTCGTGGCTACATCGAAAAGAAACAAGATAAGAAGCTGTACCCAATGGACATCGGCTTGATCGTGAATGACTTTTTGGTCAAACACTTCTCAGAAATCATGGAATACCAGTTTACGGCCCACATGGAAGACAAATTGGATGATATTGCCCATGGTGAAAAAGAATGGCAACCGGTTATCAGAGAATTTTATGAACCATTTATCAAAACCGTTGAGCTGAAAAAGAAAGAGGTCAAAAAATCCGATGTAATAAACGAAAAAACCGACGAGATATGTGACAAATGTAAGGCTCCCATGATGGTAAAGCTTGGAAGGAACGGTAAATTCCTGTCTTGCTCAAAGTATCCTGAATGTAAGAATGCCCGCCCAATGAAGGAAGATGCTGAAAAGGAGAAAGAACTTCAAAAAGAATTCAAAGACGAAAAATGTGACAAATGTGGCAGTGCCATGATCGTGAAGAACGGACGCTTTGGAGAATTCCTGGCCTGCAGTGCTTACCCCAAATGTAAAACCACTCGCCCACTATCGCACGCACTAAAAGTAAAGTGTCCAGATTGTGGAAGCGACATTGTAGAAAAAAGGACCAAGCGCGGAAAAGTCTTTTACGGCTGTACCGGTTACCCAAAATGCAAGTTTGCTACATGGAAGAAGCCAGTGGATGACCCATGCCCTGTTTGCAAGGGATTGCAAGTACAAGCCAAGAAGGATTTGGTCAAATGCGAACAGTGTGGCAAAGAAACGGAAGTGGAAGAGTAGAAAGAAATTATGCTAAACTGATGTCACTTTAATCGCGCTGACCATGAAAAAGCATCTTCTTAAAAAACTCCACATAAAACATGTAAAGAAGATGTCGAAACTCGACCAGGCACTTTTGGGAATGATAGGCATTGGGTCAATCGTCTTGGTGGTTTTTGTGCTGAACATGGTATACACAAACTGGCCTCAGCCATCTGTGGCTAGCCTGCTTCCTGCCGAAAAAACCGTGATGTACGTTGAGGTAAACAGCCTAAAACTACCCACCAAACTTGATGCCGGCGATGATCAGATCAAAATGGCTGAATCCCTTGGGCAGCCTTTTGGGGTGAACTTGGTACCAATGCTCGAAAGCTTTGCAAATGACGGTATAGCTTATGCCATGGTGAAGGAAAAAAGCCTAAGAAACCACCCTCTGCTATTTATTAAAGCCAAGACCAAGCACAGCGCACTTAAATACTTTGAAAGCTTACTGCTGCCAAACGAAGAACTTACTAAGACCAATGGTGAAGACCCTATTTACTCTTACCCTCAGGGGCAGCCTTTTGCTTTTAGGTTTATCAATAAGTATGTCGTCATAGGACAAAGTCCAGATGCTCTAGCCCTTTTGGATGGAGCAAGTAGTAAAGCCCTGAGTGAAGATGAGAATTACCTGAAATCCATCGGAAACCTTCCAAGACGAAGTTGGATTTTGGGTTACGTAGACTTTAAAAACCTGACCTTCTCGGAAAACGTAGCCGTAAACAGCATTATTGAACCTTTGAAGCATGCTATTCGCCACGTTGCCTTGGCTGTACGCAAAGACCAAGAAGGCTTTCACTTTAATACCTTCCTGAATCTAAACAAAGACCTGCTATCGCTAGATCGTGGAGAGAGTAGCGGCAAGTTTGCTTACGAACTGACCAACTACATTCCGGAAGAAAACGTAGCCATGTACATTGGCGGTGCCAATTTAGAAGCTGAATGGCTAAATACTCTAGAAACCATTTCTAATCTGAATCCTGCCTACGGCGTGATACTGGAAGGCATGGTGCGAGCTCAAGCCAACGAAGTATTTGGCTCACAAGTAGACCTGCGAAACGATATTTACCCACTATTCCAGAGTGAATACGCCCTTAGTATTGGCACAGGAGAAAAGGGTAAAGAGATCAGCTTAATTCTGTCACACGAAGATAGAGTATTTGCCGAAAAGAAGCTGGAAAAACTGGCTCAGGGCTTCAGATTCCTCGCGGCCAAGTTTGCACCCAAAGTAGCCATAGTAACTTTGCCTGACGGAACGGAAAGCCGAGAATTAGTACCTGATACCGGCAAATTAGAATCTACTGAGGAAAATATTGATGGCTACACGATCAACTGTATGGAAGTTACCGGTACCGAGGCTGGCTTTTGTTACGCCGCTACCGACGAAATCATAATAATGACAAATAGCAAAGATCGCCTACTAAAGACCATAGACCTGAGTGATACCACCCTGCTGTCTAACAGTGCCTCATTCAGAAAAAGCATCGCCAACCTGAGCAAGGTGAGCGACGAGGTAACCTACATGAACTTCGACAACTTTTATACTCTTACTGCCAGCAATCAGTACATTCAGGCCTTCCAGCCCCTACTGTCTAAACTTGAAGCCGGCTCATGGGTAAAACACTACTTCACGGATGGAGTGAGTACAGAAGGGTATGTGTTGGTGAAGTAGGTTCCATCCCTTTCGTATCATGGAGCATTTTCCTAAATTCCTTCCACGCATCGATTTTGGATCCATCCGGCGCTTCGTGAACATAACGCGCTCGGGCATGACACGAAAAATCACTACCTGTACCAAGGGGTCTACCGCAATCAACGGGAACATCGCCACACAGATAGCCAATCCCCTGAACTCTCGAAATTGGCCACCCATCAATAAGGCTTTGCAAAGAACCATCTAAAACTTCACAAGGACCATGTTTTGCAGGGTGCTCGCAAATAGCATACTCAGCAGCCTCCTCAACCTTTTGCCTTGTTTGTATAACAATAACAGCCTCCTCAAGTGGCTCAATAGCCTCTCTTGCACCAAGTACAGCACAAAGTAGTGCAGCAGGTACTGAAACACCTATCATTACCTTTTTCTTCGTATTCATTGACTGTATTAAAATAAAAAAAAGGAGCGAGACAACTGGCGAAGTAAGCACTGAAATAAGACAGGATCACGACAATGTAACAATTGCGAATCGCTCCATTAGCATTATAAGGTTTTTCTACCATTTGTCAAGTATTCTCTCTTGCCCCTAATTTACTCTTTGCTACAATGATTTAGCACTCTATAATAGTCAGTGCTAATTTTTACCAGTAATTACTGAGAACATGAATATTAAGCCCTTAAACGGATATGTGGTCATCAAGCCACTCGCGGCCGAAGAGGTCACCAAGAGCGGGATCGTTATTCCTGATACCGCCAACAAAGAAAAGCCCAAAGAGGGCGAAGTGGTCGCTGTGTCTGCAACCAATATAAACGACCATGGAACCGACCTACCCATCGAGATTAAAGTGGGAGACAAGGTCCTTTATGGCCAATACTCCGGTGAAGACGTAAAAGTCGAAGGCGTGGAATACAAGATTGTCGAGATGACTTCTGTTCGCGCAATTGTTCAATAATATTAAGAATTAACCAATTAGAAAAATGGCTAAGCAACTATTACACTCCGATGATGCCCGTCAGAAACTTCTGGACGGAATTGAAAAACTAACTCAGGCCGTAAAGGTCACCATGGGGCCAAAAGGACGCAATGCCCTATTGGACAAAGCTTACGGCGCACCAACCATTACTAACGATGGTGTATCTATTGCCCGCGAAATAGAACTGGAAGATAAATTCGAGAACATGGGTGCCCAACTGGTAAAGGAAGTAGCCAACAAGACCAATGACGTGGCCGGAGACGGAACTACCACTGCTACTGTTCTTGCTCATGCCATCATCAAAGAGGGTATGCACCATATTACGACCAACAAGGTAAACCCTATGCTTCTTAAAAAAGGGATTGAGGATGCCGTGAAGATCGTGATCAACGAGCTAGACAAGATGAAGAAAGATATTTCTACCAAAGAAGAAATGGCTCAGGTCGCTACAATTTCTGCCCAAAGCGAAGAAGTAGGTGAACTTATTGCCGAAGTATTTGAAAAAGTCGGAGGTGACGGTGTGGTACAGGTCGAAGAAGGTCAGACCATGGGTCTTTCCATCGATTTGGTGGAAGGAATGCAGTTTGATAACGGCTATATCAGCCCTTACATGATTACCGATCCTGCTCGCATGGAAGCCAGTTACGACGATGCCATGATCTTGATTACTGATTCTAAGATCCAGAGCATTCAGGAGATCCTCCCATTGCTAGAAGCTATGGCTCAGTCCGGGAAAAAGAACCTCGTGATTCTTGCCGAAGACATTGAAGGCGAAGCTCTGGCTACCTTGATCGTTAATAAGCTCAAAGGAACCTTCAACACACTAGCTGTTAAGGCTCCAGGATTTGGTGACAGACGAAAAGCCATGCTCCAAGACATCGCTACCCTAACAGGTGGCCGCGTGATCAGTTCAGAAGTAGGCCTAAAGCTGGAAACTGCCAGCCTGGAAGACTTGGGAAGAGCTCGCAAAGTCGTTTCTTCTAAAGACAACACCACTATTGTGGAAGGCAAGGGTCACGGAGATGCCATCCAAAGTCGTGTATCTCAACTTCGAACTGAAATCGAGAATGCTTCATCTGAATTTGATAAGGAAAAACTCGCTGAACGTCTTGCCAAGCTAACCGGAGGAGTCGCTGTCATCAAAGTTGGTGCCGCGACCGAGGTTGAACTGAAAGAAAAGAAGCACCGCATCGAAGACGCCCTGTCTGCCACTCGTGCAGCCATGGAAGAAGGCATTGTAATCGGTGGAGGCGCTGCCCTACTACAGGCCAGCAACCACATCGACCCGAGCAAGTTCAAATCTGACGAAGAACAACTGGGAGCCGAGATAGTTAAGAGCGCTCTAACCTATCCCCTCAATCAGATTGCTGAAAATGCTGGTGTTGATGGCGCTGTGATCCAGGCCGAACTGCAAAAAGCCTGGGGTTCTCACAAGAATCATGGTTACGATGCTACATCTGACATCAAAGCAACACCTGCTGACCAACTAGTGGATATGTTTAAGGCCGGAATAATTGACCCCAAAAAGGTCACCCGCTCTGCTTTGACCAACGCTGCGTCTGTGGCCGCTATGTTCCTAACCACTGAAACTGCCATAACCGATATTCCAAAGGAAGGTGGTGATATGCCAGCCATGCCTGCCGGAATGGGAGGTATGCCAGGAATGGGAGGTATGGGGGGGATGATGTAGTAAATGGATAAACTTAGAAGCCCTGCTACTGGAAGGTGGTGGGGCTTTTTTTGTGCCTATCGGGAGGCAGTAGACTCTGTCATATTCTGACGAATAAACGAAGCAACAGCCTTAACTGTATCTTCTTTTAAGTTAGCTGGGCTTTCAGCCACCCAGACTGCAAAATTATAGAACTCCTGCGTGCCGACTTTCAGCCATTTCTTATTTTTCGTCAAAAAAACAAGCAGAGCAGTTACTGCAATGCGCTTGTTTCCATTTTGGAAAGGATGATTCTTAACAAGTAGATAGAAAAGAATAGCTGCCTTATTAATGAGTCCACGATAAAGCGGTTTGCCACCAAAAGTCATAAATGGTGTCTCAATACAGCTTTCAAGCTTATTGGGGAAACGCGTGGAAAATTTCGGAATAGGCTCATCCCATGCCATGAACTTTTGCGCAAGAGTATGAGCTGTATATGCTACTTCGTCGATTGTAAGCTTCTTTACCATTAGTTATCTTTGAGTAGTTCTAAGGTTTCACCATATTCTTTAATAATTTTGTCGACCTCTTTTTCGATTTCCTTCTTTCTATTGTCAGTTAACCCACCTTTTTTGGAATAATTGATAATCTCATCACGCGAAATGATGTAATTACGTCCAACTTTAATAGCCTCTATTTCACCAGATTTAATTTTATTAAAAAGAGTGACTCGACTAACCCCTAGAATCTCTGCAGCCTCTACGGTTGATAGAAAATCTTTCATAAGATTAACATATGTTAAATTATTGTTCAAAGAATACACTAATATCTTAACATAAGTTAAATAACTAATCAAATAAAAAAGGTACTCCGCCAAGTGTGGTGTATGAACCACGGCCGAATATCTTTGTCAATTCTTACAAAAAAATCCCGATTGTGACTCTTGTGCTTATCGGGAGGCATGCGATAATGTAATAAATGATACACGCCCTGATCACCACAGGAAAAGTGCTTTTCGCTTACCTAGTGATTGTCACTCTCGTGGGTTCAGCATTCTTCACTTTTGACATGATTCAGCGTCAGAGCGAAAGTTATGTGCTGGACGGGAAGGGACCAAGAATTGGAGCAGAGGAAAGTTACGTATGCCGGGGCTGGAAAGGCGATCGCTACTGCTCATTTGATAAACTCGTCCAAGAAGGACTTCTTATAATTCCCGTAAGCCTCGTGATCGCAATATTTTATTTGTCGCCCGGCGGCTTATTCTTTGGAATTCCATATAACATTGCAAGTTATCTTCTGCTCATCGGCCTTTTCTATTACTTTATAAAAAAGGATATGGAAAAGGGAAAGAAGAAGCACAAGACGTGACGCATGTGCTTCGCGCACAGAAGCGAATATGCTACAATAAATGGCAATTAATCAAAAAAATTAATATGAATGAAGAACTACTAAAAATTTGCGACCTTAAAGAGTTTAAAAAAGGTGATGTTGTCCTTCGTAATCATGATAAATCCGATGGAATGTACATCATTAAGTCTGGAACAGTAGATATAGAACGAGAAGGTAAACTACTTGCCACCATGAAAGATGGTGATTTCTTTGGCGCAATGAGCCTAATGCTTCACGAGAAGCGATCCGCTGATGTTATAGTTACATCGGATGTATTGCTCGCATACTTTCTTTCTGAAGATGTCTACGAAGAAGTTAAAGATGAGCTGGACGAAGAGATGGAGAAGGCTCTACATAGATATGCTGACACTTATTATTCGACACTTAAATAAAGCGAAAACAACGTGACCCCAACACTCCTAAAACAAATCCATTTCTTTGCTCATCTTGATGATGAAAAAATAGATTTAGTATCAAAGGAGCTCGCATCAAAAAAATTCAAAAAAGGTGATGTAGTTATGCACCAAGACGCTGAAGCAAACGGGGTGCATGTGATCATTTCGGGAAAAGTAGAGGTAGAGATTAATAACAAAGTTGTCACCAGCCTGGAAGACAACGATTTTTTTGGAGAAATGGCTCTTGTGGCACACACCCCAAGATCAGCCACCATAAGAGTGGTGTCAGATGATCTATCAACGTTGTTTTTGTCCAAAGAAGCCTTTGAAGAGATCAAAGACGAACTTGGTGAAGACGTAAAGCAAGAGATGCTACAGAGGATTATTGAAAATTACGAAGAATAGGCCTATTCATTCTTCAATTCACGGATTTCGTCCTCCAATTCATGAATTCTTTTAACAAATTTGATCTGTCTTTTTAGTATTTCGCCCAAAACAGCAAAAATATTGAAAAAATCCGGGTAA
>JAJDCF010000084.1 GCA_029260955.1 Patescibacteria group bacterium
ACTCACTAGAACTTCGGTAATTCGACGCCTTCTTTCAGTGTAATCTTTAATTACATCGGCATCGCGGTCTACAAAGATGCTATGAAGTTTTTGCTCAGCGAGTTGGGCCTTATCATGAGGAATGAGAATAGTGATACGCCTCTGAACATCAGTATGAGAAATAGCATGAATATTGATACCATAAGACGATAATACGCCAGTAATTTCTGAAAGAATGCCTATACTATTACTAAGTTCATTACCCACAACAGATAGGGAGGAAAGATTGCCCATAGTCCAAGCCGTTCTGGAGGCAGCAAACATTTCTCCCCCTACAACAATCGTTTTTAATTCAGGAAGTGCTGCTCGTATCTTGTCTCTATCAGCTTCACGGTCGGCTTTATCTTTGGGCATTGGAATAGCAAAACACATATTGGTACCCTCCCCAAAAATACCATCAATAGAAAGGCCATGTTTAGCCATAACAGCTGTAATGGCACTCACGAAGCCATGTCGATTGGCCATTTCTGGCATAGCTGTTGTAATTGAATCGATGTGTGGATTAGTAACAATGGCCTTGAAAGCATGGCTCGTGAAAATTTCCGTATTCGTATAAAGAGTTCCAGGCTCTTCTGGTTCTTTGATATTCCTTAATTCAAGGTCCAGTCCGTGTTGCCGGGCCAACGAAAGAGCATCAATTTGCATTAGGCCACTACCGGCAGAGGCCATTTCAATTCCTTCGGAAATAGAAATACCGCGGTGCACGACAGGCTTGTTTTTCTTCTTATCTAGAATCTTTGGATTAGCAGTAAGTACTCCAGGTACATCCTTCCAGCAGCGAGCAACTACTGTGCCTGCTAACTCACGAACAGCCAGGGCAACATGGACAGCAGTGGTATCGGAATAGCTTCGGCCGATATCTACGGCAATTCCACGTGGAGTATTAGCAACATGACCACCGATGATTTTAATAACCCCATCTCGTGCATTTCGAATTGCTTTAACAACGCCTTTCTGAATATCTTCATGTAATTTTCTGTTTGAAATCACATCGCCTTCATTCAATGTCTCTGTATCCATGCTGGTATCGATCACTGTAGACTCTAGGCCTTCTTGCGTCAGATAAAGGCATGCCAATTTTTTTGACAAAGTCTCACCTAAACCGAGCACAATGTCCCTTATACTGAAGGAGCCCTTTTCTGGGGTTAGTTTGGTTGACCCTTGCTCCTGGTGAACTAGCAAGTCTCTTTTGGCGGCTCCATATTCTTCATTAAAAATACCCCAGGCTCTCTCTATATAATCTTTATTAAAATGCTCAATGATGATGCCTTTATGTAGCCTTTGTGTTTCCGTGAAGGCTTCATCGATTGCACCCTTGTTGTATGGGTTATTGTGAAGTGTATCCATGGCATCCACTAAAGTGTCTGTCACACCTTCAAAGGCGGACACCACCAAGTGAACATCCTCACCTTTTGCCTGCAGCGATCTAACCATTGTCAGTACTTCGGGCAACTGTGACATGCTACTGCCACCTACTTTGTTCACACTATGAATTCGTCTAGCCGCTTCAGCCATATTATTTTGAATGAAAGGTGAAAATTCTACCTTAGCTGAGCGATTATTGTCTAGTCCTTTTGCTTTTCGGGAAGCTTGAAGTTTTGCAGGCCACCCATATTCTCCATCAATGGATTTCTCAAATACTGTGGCAAGTAAGCCTGGCCTTCATAGCCGTGAGTTTTACCGAATGTAGAACCAAATCCAGGTTGCTCATGAACTTCAGGGGCAAAAACAGAAAGAGGCTGTGACTTCACTTTATTTAACTTCGCCTGAACCTTGCTTCGTTCAACTGAGCCAGAGCCATTAACAAGATTCTTATGTTCCAGCTTATAGGTCAATCTGCGATCTGGGCAAGTATTTCCTTTGCAACCAGCAAGTGTTTTTTGAAGATCCTCGACAATCCTCCATCGAGTCATAAAGGCTGCTCGATAGAGCATGTCCGCTTCATATTTACCAACGAAAGAGGAATGCTTAGCAGAGAAGTGTTTTTGTCCATTGTTTGGATACCAAGCGGCATCAATTGGTAAGTCAGGTGCCTTATGTACGAACTGATACCTTTTGGCACCTTCAAGGGCTGTGTTGTCCATCGAATAACGATCTCCGCCACAGGTATAACGATAGATCTCTTTCTGCCTGGCAGGATCATTTGGATCGACATCAACATACAGATTTGGGTACGCCCCAGCATAAGGCCCATTAGAGTAAGCGTCATCTGTAATCTTACTTCGTTCGGCTGGAGTTCTTGCCCGATCATCATAAAATCCACGATTACCTGTACGGTACTTTTGTGGCACTTTTTGAGATAAAAAAGCCATTACGCCCTTTGCTATCGCGTATCCCTCCTTTTTCTTGCTAATCTTTTGCTCAAGCCCCTGAATAAATGCTTTGGGATCTTTTTTGTATTCCAAAAGGATCATGGCAATAGCCCTTTCAGGTGGCAATGTGGAGCCAGTATCGCTGACCCCTGTCCAGTTTCCATGCCCTACTACAGCTAGGCGTTTTACATCAGGATTCATAAATAGTGCCTCAAGCTTTTTTGGGCCGGCAGGAAATACAACATCCGCCTTATTTCCATGGGCTAATTGTAAATAGAGGTCAAAAACTTCATGAAACTGCCCCTGAAAAGACTCCACGATCCTCGGGTTAGGAAGATAGGCAATGGTCATGTCATTCCTCATATTGTTTTTCTTTGGATCATACTGATCAACATGAGCCTGGATCTCATCGAGGTCCAGATCAAGCAGGCGTTCAGCAGCCTCATGGGCCCACTTGCGTAAATCAGCCTCAAGTTGCACAAGGTGTTGATCGTAGTTCTTTTCGATATCACTTGAAGTAGCCTGGCTCACTGTAGGACTTTGATCAATCAGAGCGTCACACCCGGACTTCACAAGGCCAGTAACTCTTTTTTTGAGGGTGTTGATATTGGTAGCAGTGGAGTCATTGATTCTATTTAAAAGGCCAAGAGCTCCGTCCAGCGAGGACACTTGGAGGGCCACATCATCAACAACGTCCATAATGCGACCACGATGTTTTTCAATAAGCCTATTTAGCTCCTCTCTTACCCCAGGCACATCTCTCAAGGCTAGATTGATAACAAGTTGCTCTTTTGTAGACAAGACTCGCTCTACAAGTGCTTCACGCATTTGCTTTAAGTGTTTCTGTCTCTCGGGTTCAAGATCAACGATTGTTTTTTCGGGTATGGTCGTCGCGCTTGGGGTAACAGGCACTTTAATTCGTGTTGGATGAGCATCACCCGTGCAACTAGCGGCAACCGCAAGAGGTGCAAGCTTAAGGACGCTACGTTTGGCGAAGTTTAACGCTTTTTTCATTGATTAGAGGATTGATGGATGTGGATGATTATTATAAACCTGACCTTTATAATGTCAATCCTTCTTCAATATGGCATGAAAAGCATCCTGAGGCAGACTCACACTTCCCATCTGCTTCATTCGCTTTTTGCCCTTCTTTTGTTTATCTAATTGCTTGTTTTTACGACTAACATCCCCACCGTACAGCCCAGCGGTCACGTCTTTGCGGAAGGCGCTGATAGTTTCACGAGCCACGATACTACCACCAATGGCTGCTTGAATAGGGATGGCAAACTGAGCTCGAGGGATGACTTCTTTAAGCTTTTTGGCAAGTCTGCGACCTAGACCTTCAGCTTCGCTACGGTGACACATCACGGCTAAGCTATCCACTCGATCTCCATGAATCAGAATGTCCAAGCGCACCAGGTTCTCAAGACGGTATTCAATAAAATCATAGTTCATAGAAGCATAACCCGAACTCACATTTTTAAGTCCATCATAAAAATCGATGATCACAGTGGCTAGGGGCATTTCAAATAAAAGTAGTACACGTTCTTCATCGATATAGCTCAGGTTTTTGTGAATGCCACGACGTTGCTGAACGAGTTTCATTACGCCACCTACCTTGTCTTTGGGGCAAACAATCTCCATTTTTACCCACGGTTCTTCCAGGCTCTCAAAGGTCGATGGATCAGGAAGCATGCTTGGTGAAGAAATAGTGATCTGTTCTCCTGCCTTCATGTTCACACGGTATGACACAGATGGGGCTGTCATGATCAAATCCAAATCGTATTCACGCTCAAGTCGTTCTTGTACGATGTCCATATGTAGTAAGCCCAAGAATCCACAGCGGAATCCAGAGCCAAGGGCAGGGGATTGATCAGGTTCATAAATCAGAGAAGCGTCGTTCAAGGTCAGTTTTTCCATGCTATCTCTGAGCATGTGATAGTCATCTCCATCCACACAATAAATTCCGGCATAAAGCATGGGAATGACTTGGGTGTAACCAGGAAGTGCCTCAACAGACTTCAGATTTTCTCGGTTTCCAGACCAAATGGTATCACCCACGCGAGCCTCCCCTACACTCTTAAGCCCTGTAACAAGGTAGCCAACTTCGCCAGGTTTGAGCTCTGTAGTAGCTTCATACGTTGGTCGAAGATAGCCTACTTCGGTTGGCTCAATGTCAGTTTTTGCATTCAAAAAACGCATCTTCTGACCCTTTTTAAAAGACCCGGAAACCATACGAATATAGGTCACCACTCCTCGGTAGGTGTCGTAAACCGAATCAAAAATAAGGGCTTTTGCCTCTGTGTCATCTTTTATATCAAGTTGCTTCCTGATGCCTCCCTCAGTGGGGTTGGGTACTCGTTCAATGATGGCCTCTAGTAATGCCTCCACGTTCTGCCCGGTTTTAGCAGACACCTGCAAAACCTCTTCACGAGGAATAGCTAGGGTGTTTTCGATCTCTGTCATGATTCTTTCCGGATCAGCGGCTGGCATATCGATTTTATTGATCACTGGAATGATTTTTAAATCGTGCTCCATGGCCATATATAGATTGGCCAAGGTTTGCGCTTCAATGCCTTGTGTAGCATCCACAACCAAAATCGCTCCTTCACAGGCAGCCAGCGACCGGCTAACTTCGTAAGAAAAATCCACGTGACCAGGAGTATCTATCAAGTTCAGAGTGTAACCCTTGTAATCCATACGAACCGGCTGCAGCTTAATCGTAATCCCACGTTCCTGCTCAAGCTCCATGGTATCCAGCATCTGGCCGTGCTTCATATCACGTTTCTCAATGGTGCTCGTCACTTCCAAAAAACGGTCGGCAAGCGTGGACTTTCCGTGATCGATATGCGCGATGATGCAAAAGTTTCGAATATTTTTCATGCCGGCCTATAATACCACACCTTTTTCGGCTGACAATCCTCTATATCTTTCACAAAATAGGGTCACTTTCATTGACATATAACTATGGCATGTTATTATGATAACCTTAACCTTAAACCTCTCGATGCCAAATGGTGGAAAAAACATCGCTAAGCTATTCTTTTTGATACATCCTGGATTCTTAACTTCTCCACATTCTATCTTGAGTACAGCAGAAGAACGTGATCGTAATGCAACTTTACTCTTCTCTCGATACATCAAAAAAGCTACCGAGCTCAGAGAAGATGAATTGATGCTGGTATTCGCTCACTCTAATCCAACTGAGTTCAAAACTGACTTAAAGAATAAGGAGAGATATGTAGAAATGATACGTGAGTTAAGACGAATATTGCGTAAGCGGCTTATTGTATTTTTTGAAGATGGCATGGATGATGTAGAGATTGAAAGAGTTGCGCGGATGATAAGTGCCCGTGGTTTTAAGTACAATCCTGAGGATGTTGAAACTGAAGCAGGAGGCGAAACACTAGGAATGTGTGTAGAGAATTGGTCAAGCGCTCTAAATGTCAAGCTTGGCCTGAAAAAGAAAACACGTGTAGATACACAAACTGCTGACGTGGATACTGATGGTGGTTGGCCAGCAGAGAAATTCTTTGAAGAGAAAGTGCAAAGTCTAAAAAAAGAGTATGACAGGTTGGAATGGTTCTAATCCATATAGGTCAAAACAATTCTACAAGCAATTATGCTAAACTAAGGCAAATAAAAGAAAAATATGCCGGTCAAAAATCCAAAAAAATATTTCTACCAAATTTCGGCCAAAGAATCAGTCCGGAAGCTAAAAACTGACGGCAAAAAAGGCCTTACGAAGGCAGAGGCTAAAAAAAGATTGGCAGAATATGGCCCCAACGAACTAAAGGCGGGCAAACGTCGGCCCATGGTCTTTCGATTTTTCGACCAATTCAAAGATCTCCTTATCGTCGTACTGATCATCGCCGCACTGCTGGCCTACTATTTGGATGACTTTCGCGGTGGCACCATTCTTCTGGTTATCGTCTTTGTGAACGCCATCATCGGTTTTTATCAGGAATATAAGGCTGAAAAAATCCTGGATTCCCTCAAAAAGATAATTCGAGCCAAGGCCATCGTGATCCGAGACGGAAGAGAGATGGAAATAGATCAATCCGATCTGGTTCCCGGAGATCTGGTTTTTTTAGAAGAAGGCAGTTCAGTTCCAGCCGACATACGCCTGATACGTACCACCAACTTCAGCACTAACGACTTTGTGCTAACGGGTGAATCAGTTCCTCAAGAAAAGTTTGCGGACTTGGTGATTGGCAAAGAAACTACTCTAACCAACCAGGACAACTTGGTATTTATGGGGCTTACTGTAGCCAGGGGGAACGCTTACGGAATTGTTTATGGAACAGGTATGAATACAGCAATCGGCCGTATCGCCAAACAAACCGAAACCATCCATCACGACCTTTCGCCACTTCAGCGAGAGATCAATATTCTGGCAAAATCCCTTACCAAAATCGCGGGGGTAATCGCTCTTTCTTTATTTGTTATCAACTTCTTTTTAAACGTCGACGCCTCCGAAAACATTCGCCTGACCATTCAACTCAGCATCCTTTTTGCTGTAACTGTGGCAGCGGCTTGTGTGCCACAGGGACTTCCTGCCCAGATTTCAGTCGCACTCAGCTTGGGGGTAGGACGATTAGCCAGAAAGAAGGCTGTCGTTAAAAAGCTCTCTTCCGTCGAAACCCTTGGTTCTACAACGGTCATTTGCTCCGACAAAACCGGCACGTTGACCAAAAATGAGATGACTATAACTCACTGTGTCACGATCGACTGTGAAACAACGGCAGGTTGCAGAGTGCGCACCTTTGAAGTTACGGGCGATGGCTATAATCCCAAAGGGCAAGTAAAAGAAGGTAATAAAAAAATTGGCCCCATTAGCTTGGCGGCCCTAAAGCAGTTCTTCGAAGACGGTTTTCTGGCTAGTAATGGCCGTGTTATGCCACCCGACAAAAATCATCGAGGCTGGTATGCCATTGGTGATCCTACCGAGGCTGCCTTCACTCCGCTTGTAATGAAAATAGGGTTTGAGCCAGCTGATCTAGACAAAAGATACCCACTTTTTGCCGAACTTCCCTTCGATTCCGAACGCAAGCGTATGACCATCATTCGCCAGCACAAGGGCAAGAAGATTAGTTACATGAAAGGCGCACTAGAAAGCGTATTGGAGGTCTGCAGCAATGTAAAATTATCCAACAAAATTATTCCGCTTACGCCTCACATGCGTCGAGCAATTTTGAAGAAGGGCGAGGAGTTCAGTAGCCAGGCTTTGCGTGTTATTTCTTTGGCTTATCGGGATTTTCCAAAAGACAGCAAAGAGTTTTCTATTAAGGAATCCGAAAAAGGCTTCATTTTTGCAGGTTTTGTGGCAATGATGGACCCACCTCGCACAGGCGTCAAAGAGGCCATCGCTAATGTATATAAAGGAGGTATGCGCGTGATGATGATAACGGGTGATAATGCCGTCACAGCCAAGGCTATCGCCGAGAGAATAGGTATGAAGTACAACCACGATGAGTTACCGGTGTACAGTGGTGATCAAATCAAGGCGTTGAGTGACAAAGGGCTGATGAAGATCCTACAAGCCCGCTCCATCATTTTTTCTCGCGTGTCACCACAAGACAAATATCGCCTGGTCACACTGCTCAAGCATATGGGTGAAGTAGTGGCTGTAACCGGTGACGGGGTCAATGACACGCTCAGCTTAAAGCGTTCCGACATCGGTGTAGCAATGGGCAAAATGGGCTCTGAGGTGGCCAAGGAAGCTTCTGACATTGTTCTGCTGGACGACAACTTCAGCACACTGACACTTGCTATTGCCGAGGGACGGACGATTTTTGCGAACCTGAAACACACCATCTTATCCTCCATCACCTCGAACAACGGCGAGCTAGCGTGCGTGCTTCTGGGCTTTGTAGGCATTGCTTTTGGCCTGCCCGCACCCATCACGGCTGTGCAGATTCTGGCTATCGATTTAGTTGGCGAAATGCTGCCCCTTACGGCCATAACTTTTGACCCACCAGAAGAAACTTTGATGGAAAAACCGCCACGTAATCTGAAAGATCACATCATAAATCGACGCAGCTACCTGAACCTCATCTTCTACGGTTTCTGGATGGGTGCCGCCGGATTCTTTAGCTTCTTTATGGTTTACAAGTTTGGTTCAGGCACCGTAGAATCTGGTCGTGCCGCAGCCTACACAGGTATTATATTCTGTCAGTTTATGAACATTTTGAGCCGCCGAACTGAGCGCACGATTTTTACCCGCCATCTGTTTAGCAACCTTTATCTGTGGGGCTCTTTTGTCATTTCGCTCGTCGCTATTTCTCTTTTAATCTACATACCCTCAATCTCAATCTGGTTTGGATTTGATAGTCTTGCCACGAGTGATCTAATATACCCTGTCATAGGGGCTGCAGCTTTCTTGCTGTTGCACGAACTAGGTAAGGCCTTCAACTTCTTACGACCTTAAGATTACCGACTCGAGTTCGCTTAGCTCATGTATCACATGATCTGGTTTTTCGATATCCAGCTCAGGTTCTTCATCTTTAAATTTTCCATTCTTGAGCCAAATGGTTGTCATATCGCATTCATTTCCAAAGCGAATTTCCTTTTTCACTCTATCACCAACAACGAAGAAAACAGTTTTTTCTGCACATTCATTCATTGCATCAATAAAATCGTCCTTCGTTTTTTCAGGATGAACAATAATTTTCTTAAAGAAGTGTTCAATATTAAGATCCTTAATCTGATTTTTTCTATCAATTCCACCTTTCGCCACAAGGAACAATACAAAGCCAGCATCCTTATATTTTTGCAGAATCTCCAAAGAACCAGGAAAGACAATCCCTTCTTCGGGATTATAAATGGTTCTGTTGTAATCAAAAATTATAGATTTCATATTGTGTGTGATTTCCATTGTATTACTCCCGAAGGCCACTCGCAAATTTGACCCACACAGGTAGTGGTGACTATACATTGAAATGCACTTCTATGGGTAAGATTTGCTAGTGGTGCAGAAGAGTCTACTGGGGCCAATTAGAAAAAACAGAGGGCAGGAAGATAGTATTAACATCTACGCGCCCCCTGTTGGGGTAGGGACCGATACAAAGCCCGATCCCATACAACGAGCAAGCTCGTCATACACAGCTCTTCTGAGAGCGCTTTTGTTATTATTACGCCGCAGTTTAAAGCCGTGGTCGATCCCAGTGGACTTGAACCACCGACCTTCGATTGTAACCTTCTCGTTCCGGAACATGAAACATGTGCCAAAGCCACAATCGACGCTCTACCAACTGAGCTAAGGACCGTCGGTGTGATATAGTAATCGGGCTTTATTTTGAAGTCAAATTTTCATGAAAATAGCACTGGGAATGACCGGCTGTAAAAACAATCGTTACGAACTCGATCAGGTACTTAAATGGGCCATCAAAAACAAGATACCGGTCGTTAAAGAATCCGATGCCGATTTTGCTGTGATCAACACCTGTACTGTCACTTCTATTGCCGATAAAAAGTCCCGCCAGTTGGTTCGCCGAACCAAAAACAACAACCCCGGACTCAAGACCATCGTATTTGGCTGTGCTGCTCGCATGCAAAAAAAGACCTTCGAAAAGATCATGGAAGTCGACGTACTTCTCGATAACATGCAGGAGGTTATCAAGCACCTGGAATCCAACATTGGCGACATGAAAAAGTGTGACGATACAAGCTTGGTTGCTTCGGGCGCAGATTTTACTCGTTGTCGCGCTTTGGTGCAGATTCAGGATGGATGTGATAACTTTTGTTCCTACTGCATCATTGCTCCAGCTCGAGGAAAGTCAAAGAACAGGTCGCAAGAAGACATCATCGACGAAATCAATGAGCACGTAGCCCACGGTTTTAACGAAGTTGTGCTAACAGGCATCAACATCGGTGCATATGGTGCCAGCTTGACCACCAAGCCCGAAGAAAATAAGTTTGCCGAACTTCTCGAAGCCATTTTTAAACAGACCAAACTTAAAAGACTTCGCGCCAGCTCGCTTGGCCCAGAGTTTTTTAACGAAAAATGGTACGAGGTCATGAAAAACCCTCGTTTCTCTCGTCACCTGCATCTATCCATCCAATCAGGTTCCAATGTGGTGCTAAAAAGGATGCGGCGGAACTACAGCGTCGAGAAAGTCGCGGACGTCATCAAAAGGCTTCGCGAAATTTCACCTGACATTGCCATTACCACCGACATAATTATGGGCTTCCCCAGTGAAACTGAAGAAGAGTTTGAAGAAACAGTGAAGTTCGTCAAAGACAATAAACTAGCAAAGGCCCATATCTTCCCTTATTCCGAACGCCAGAATACCCTGGCAGCTAAAATGGAGCAGGTTCCGGTCGAAGTCAGGCGCAAGCGGGCTAAAAAGCTCCAAGAAGTCGCTGATGAGTGCCGCCATGAGTTCATCCAAAGCCAGCTCGGCAAAAAAGCCGAAGTCTTGTGGGAATTACCACGCATACCGGGTTGGTCCGAAGGCATGACCGACAATTACATCAAAGTGCGTGTAAAGGAACCTCGCATGTCAAAAAGCATCAGTACCGAAATACTGACGAAGCAAAATGTAGTATTTGATTAGGTTTTTGCTCCGCCGTCAGTCTCAGTCGAGACATCGGGCGGAGCGAGTGTGGTAGGTCGGCCATCTGGCCTCCTGGGAGGGCGGATCGTCATCCGCCAGGGTAGTATTGCGCTCTCAGCGCCTATTCCTCTTCGAACGTTTTTTCTTGCCATTGCCCTTTGCTTGCAAGCGTAGGGCCGTAGCTACCAACTTCGGTGTGGGAACATCTTTGGTCACAGTTCGTGTGCCGGCAAAGATGCCACTCCTTCTTCTGTCGCATCTTTCGATGACCCTGATCGCTTCGTCCCGTGTCATGCTCGAGCTTCCTCCTGCGGTGCAAAAGCACCATGTTTGAGAGATAATACCACAGGCCTTGCATGCTAGGTTTAACTTGCAAAAGCCTGAAGTGTTACCAGTGCTGTAAATGATCAAAAAAAATCCGCCTGGCTTGTGGCGGAAGGTAGTTCTTTGGAAATCTTTATATGAAACTACGCGCCACAGAGTGGGTTAATGACTAGAAACCAACGGAGCATAGGATAATTGGACATTTCTTGTAGTTTACGCTTCCCATTATATTTACTTAAACCTTTTTGTCAAGTATAATTCCAAGCGTTGAGAAATAAAAAATTAAATATTTTCCCATGGCAAAAGCTCCAAATTCCCCAACAAACAGCTTCCAGAGGTACTTTCTGATTGGTGTTTTACTCATACTTCTCGCTCTTCTGGTTACCTTCATCAGCCCGTTCGGAGTTGATCTGGTTATGGCTGGCATTATTGTGGCTGCAGTTTATCCGGTTCATCGATATATCTTCCAAAAAATCTCCTTTTCCAGATCCTTGTCCGCGTTCGTATCCATGATTCTGATCATAATCGTAATCCTGTTACCTTTCACGCTTTTCGGTTTCTTTGTTGCTGAGCAAGCTGCTGACGCCTACACCGTTGTCAGTGACAGTATTAATACGATCGTTGAAACAAGCGATGTCAGTACCACTTCAAAAATCCTGGATCTGATTCCTTATGGCCATAAAATTGAGGGAGTTCTCAAATATCTGCCTTTTTCTACCTCTGACCTTCTTCAGACAGCCAAAGATGCGGTGGGAGTGGTCAGCAGCTTTCTTCTGGCCAAAACAACGAATATCCTCAAGCATCTTTCACTCTTTTTAGTGCACTTGATGGTTTTTCTGATTTCCCTGTTCTACTTTTTACGTGAAGGGGACAAGCTGGTGGACTACATCCGTTCGCTATTGCCAATGTCCAAAAAATATCGGCAGGAACTCTTCACTAAAATGTACAAGTTGAGCTACGGCATCATCTATGGAATTTTTGGAGCAGCCATTGTGCAAGGTTTCTTGGTAGGCATTGGGTTTTCTGTAGCCGGCATTAACAATGCAGCCTTTTGGGGAGCAATCGCAGCCTTATTTTCACCTGTGCCATACATTGGAACGGCCATTATTTGGGTACCTGCAGTGGCAGCCCTAGCTATAGGAGGGCAATATCTGACCGCGATCCTGCTTTTGCTCTGGTGCGTATTTATTGTGGCCGCCGCCGACAACGTGATCAAGCCCTACATAATCGGATCTTCCGCCCACCTTCATCCACTAGCTACTCTGCTCGTACTGCTCGGAGGTACCTTTGTTTTCGGCTTAAAAGGACTGCTCTTTGGTCCCGTAGTACTGACTCTAGCTTTAGCCTTCCTTCACATCTACAAACTTGAGTACAAGGCTGTTCTAGAAAAAGATGAGCATTTCTCATTTCCAAAATCCCCATTAAAAAGGCGAAAGAGCACAAAGTAGATACTTGGTGCAATTTCAATTTTATAGTAAAATCAAATCCATTATTAAATAAAAACTTGATGGCCAGAAGACGAAAACTAGGCGCTGCCAGAAAGGCACGACGCGTACCAAAAAAAGATTTTAGAATCGAATTGGACTCACATATCGCCAGAGAAATCGGTGCTGTTATTTATTTTGGCTTGGCGATTATCTTTTATTTAGCCATGAGTGGCAAGGCAGGAATTCTTGGTGATGGCCTCAACACCTACCTCAGACTTATCTTTGGTGTGGGTGCTGTTATGCTACCGGTAATCTTTCTCGGGCTAAGTGTAACCCTGTTTTTTGCCCGTCGAGTTCAGCTGAATGCCACCAAATACTTGGG
>JAJDCF010000085.1 GCA_029260955.1 Patescibacteria group bacterium
TTGTAGCAATTACCCCAACATGTTTACTTGTCGCAGATAAAGTGGATTTTAAGCGAAACATATTATTGACCTGCGTTTCACTTGTTAGCAATGAGTATGGACCATTGTCAGAACGTGGATAGTCATATGTTTCCATCGGCAAGTCTAGAAATACCTCATGTCCATCTGCCTCGATTTTTTTGATCCACTTCGCTATATCAACCGCATATGGCGAGAAACTCAACCCATCTTCTGCGGGCAATTCATTGGCTTCATAAAATACTCTTCCGAATCACCATCAAGCTGCATAGGTGGATACATGCTGTCCCGGTAGTGAGCCAAATGACCTGAGAGCTCATAAAGCTTTCCTTTCGTTAAATGAGGGGTTCGTACCTGTTTATAGCCACCTTTGAACTCCATTTCTTTCGCCAACTTTTCAAGCTCCTCAACTAAAACAGTTCCATTTGGGTGCCAAAGCGGTAAGCCAGGTCCAACATTTTCGTTAAAAGAGAAAAGATCCAAAGCCTTACCCAATTTTCGGTGATCTCGCTTCTCAGCCTCCCTTCTCATTGCCAAAAATTCATCCAATTCCTTACCATTTTCAAAACACAAACCGTAAATTCGCTGAAGCATTGGGTTTTTCTCGTCTCCCTTCCAATAAGCACCCGCAATACGATCGAGCTTGAAAGCTTTTGGGTCGATTTGATTGGTAGATTTGATGTGCCCACCACGACAAAGGTCCACAAAAGGTCCATTTCGATGAAAGCCAACCTCAGTTGTGCCATCAGCCTTAAAACCTTCTGCAAGTTCAACCTTGTAAGGCTGCTTGATCTCTTTTAGATACTTTATCGCCTCATCAACAGGCTCTTCTTTGCTGGTAAATTCCTGATTCTGTTTAACAATATGCTTCATTTTCTTCTCCAAAATCGGCAAATCTTCGGGAATCAAGGTGCGGGGTAGTTCAAAATCATAGTAAAAACCGTTTTCGATGAATGGTCCGACACCTAATTTGGCTTCAGGAAACATGTCTACCACGGCCTGCGCCAAAATATGGGCCAGACTATGACGCTTTTCTTCAATGGAAGGGGTATTTTCACTCATAAAATCGCTTTATTACTGCAAAATTATACCAATTTAAAATCGAAACTTAAAATTTAAAATCAGCCATCAATATGATAATATGACTTGGTATAAATAAAGCATTCATGGGAACCGCGATCGTCCTTTACATTTTGCTCCTCATTGTCTTTCTGATCATCAGTAGTCTGATTTTGAGACATACCGTTAAATTCAGCTATCTTAGCCCACGTTTTAAGTATGTCGTGGGAATTTTTGCTGTCATTGCGACAATTGTAATCATATTTTCGATATATCTTCTTTTTAAGATGGGATCTAATAGCAGTAGTACCAATTACTACGATTCAACCCCATCTCCAACCCCATCTATTCCAACTACTAGCTCCAGTGACTTAAATTTTTAGATTCCCTATGAAAAAGAATACCGACACGCTAAACCGAGGCCTCGCTCAGATGCTAAAGGGAGGTGTAATCATGGATGTGGTGAATGCCGAGCAGGCAAAAATAGCTGAAAAAGCTGGAGCTGTTGCTGTTATGGCGCTAGAAAGAGTGCCCGCCGATATTCGCAAAGACGGAGGTGTCGCTCGCATGAGTGACCCTGCATTGATTGAGGAAATTCAGGAAGCTGTGACCATTCCTGTAATGGCCAAAGTTCGCATCGGCCATTTTGTGGAAGCTCAAATTCTGGAAGCCCTAGAGGTAGATTATATTGATGAAAGTGAAGTTCTTACGCCAGCCGACCCAAGCAGCCACATCGATAAATCCAAATTCAAAGTGCCTTTTGTATGTGGTGCCCGTAATTTAGGCGAAGCCTTAAGGCGAATGGCTGAAGGCGCATGCATGATCCGCACAAAAGGCGAAGCTGGCACAGGCAATGTGATCGAAGCCGTAAGACATATGAAAGACATTCAGTCAGACATTCAGAGGCTGCAAAAAGCTGATCCCACTGACCGAAAAAAATTCTGTGAAAAAGAAAGGATTGATGAAAGTTTTTTGAATGAAACCCTGAATCTTGGTCGTTTGCCAATTGTAAACTTTGCCGCTGGGGGCATTGCTACCCCTGCTGACGCCGCCATGATGATGCAACTGGGATGCGATGGCGTGTTTGTAGGATCAGGTATTTTTAAATCCGGAAATCCTGCCCAAAGGGCCGCTGCCATTGTGGAAGCGACTACTCATTACAACGATCCAAAAAAACTTGCCGAACTCTCTAAGAATCTTGGAGAGGCCATGGTCGGCATCGAAATAGAAATACTCGAAACAAAATTGGCCACTCGCGGATACTAAAAATATGGATTATTTTCTACCTGCAATTTCGGCTTTCAGTCTCACAGTTTTATCAACGCTAATCGCGCTTAGAGTTTTCCCGAAACTTGGTCTTTTGGACAATCCTCAAAAATACGGACTTAAAAGAAAGCCCATCCCCTACCCGGGAGGAATTTTACTCTGGCTGATTTTTGTTCTTCTGACACTGATCTTTTTTGAACCAACCACTAAGCTAATTGGCCTGCTTTTTGGTAGCGGTCTACTGGTAATGATCAGCTTTATTGATGACCGCATCAGCCTGCCGCCCTCACTCAGGCTGGGCGTACAGATTTTGGTAGCATTTATTATGATAGTTGCCGGCATCGGTGTAGAAACCATTACTAATCCATTTGGAGGCTACATAGCACTCGATAAGTTTAAATTTATTCTGGAATTCGGAGACTCTGCTATCACTATTTTGGCCTTTTCCGGAATCTTCACGCTCATCTGGATTTTGCTAATCGTAAATACCATGAACTGGATGGACGGTATACCCGGACTAACCAGTGGAATGACCTTTATCGGAGGCCTGACGATCTTCTTTTTGAGTATTACAGACCTGGTCAACCAACCCGAAACCGCCACTCTAGCTCTTATAGTAGCCATGATAGCCCTGGGTTTCTGGTTCTTTGACTTTTACCCACCCAAAATCCTCATTGGCGATTCGGGATCGATGTTTTTTGGATTATTGCTGGCCGTACTTGCCATTTTTTCTGGCGGAAAGATCGCCACTGCCTTCCTAATTCTGGGCTTTCCGATTATGGATGCCATTTACGTGATCGTTCATCGAATCTACAATAAACAAGCCCCCTGGAAGGGCGGTGAATGGGACAAGGACCGCAAAGCTGTCCACTTGCATCACCGCATGCTGCAATTTGGAATGAGTGAAAGACAGGTGCTCTTTGCTATTTACACCCTCGCCGGCATTTTTGGTGTCTCAGCCCTATTTTTGGGTACCAAAGGCAAGTTCTGGGCAATCATCACTATCTTTTTCATCTCCTTTATTCTGGGGATGGTGCTTCGCGTAAAAAAGAAATAGAATGACAAGAATCCTAAACAGTATTGAGCGCAATTTTGGCATCATTCTGCTAATATCAGCTATCTTCTCTTATTTTTTCCCTCAATATTTTTTATGGGGAAGAAATTTTACTGATGAGCTACTAATGTTCGCCTTATTTTTAGGGTCTCTAAAAATTGACTTCTCTGAAGTTTTTCATCTTAAAAAGAACTTTGGAAAGATGATCTTCTTTGTGTTGCTGAATATAGCTATATTGCCTTTAATTTTTTACGGCATTTCCTTTGGATTGAATCAAGAGATTCGTATTGGGTTATTTTTGTTATTTGCTATTTCTGGCGCTGTTGCAACACCACTATTAGCCAGTTTTTTGAGGCTAAATATACTGTGGTCAACTGTTTATGTGGTCATTACATCCGCTCTAATACCTTTTACTTTGCCACTCTTAGTAAAAATTCTATTTAATATCTCTATTGAGATACCAATTTTAGAAATGACTATTTTCTTGGCAAAATTGGTTTTCATTCCAGCTACATTGGCAATAATTTTAAAGAGGTTTTTTCCAAAGTTAACAAAAAACATTATTCCTTTTTCAGGTTCAATTGGAAGTATAGACTTGGCTTTTTTTCTAGCCATTATTGTTGCCGTAAACGAAAAATTCTTAGCTGAAAACCTTTTACAAATTTCTACACTTTGGATCTTATTTTTACTATTCATACTATTTCTCTTTCTTTTTATACTTGGTTTTTACATGCCATTTAAAAACAAAACCGAACGTTGGACAAATAGCCTTATGTTTGGAAATATGAACAATGGACTTGTAATACTTTTAGCGGCAGAGTTTCTTACAGAAAAAGTGCTATTGGTTGTGCTTTTGTCAGAAATTCCTTGGGTATTAGCGCAGCCAATATTCCAGAAAACAATACAGAAGTTTCACAAAGAATAATGAACGTTTATTCCCTTCGCAAATCCACCACACTACTCATCCTTCTGATCCTCGCTTCAGCTATTCAGTATACTCTGTTCAGCCTAAGCACCGGCACAATTTTACTCCTACTCCTAACAGTCATCACAGTCATTCACATTATTCTAAAAGAGCTTAAAAAGCGCTATTCAGGAAAACTTCTTAAAATCATATCGAAGTTCTACCGTGCTGGCCTACTAGCAATCGGAATCCTCTCAATCATCATCCTCATACTCGTAATTCGCCCCATAAAAGAATGTCGTCAGTTGGATCCACAAATAATACAG
>JAJDCF010000086.1 GCA_029260955.1 Patescibacteria group bacterium
AGCGGTGGCTTCTACGAAGGCAGCGACGGCCCAGATGGCACTGTTTTTGCTGATTGCCACAGCCATGAAGGGGGAACTACAAGAGGGGCGCAGGATTTTGGCTGATGTGGCCGGTAAAATCAATGACATGCTTAATCCCCGATTTTTGGATTACATTAAAGAGGTGGCCGAGAAAATTAAGGAGAATGAGAACGTTTACATTATTGGAAAAGCCGAGAACTACCCCATGGCACTTGAGGCCGCGATTAAAATTCAGGAAGTGTCGTATATTCATGCAGAAGGTTTTGCGGCCGGCGAACTCAAACACGGGCCAATAGCACTGATTACGGAGGGAACGCCCTGCATTAGCCTGATTGCCAATGACGAGGTGAAGAGCGATGTAATCAATAATACGATTGAGCTAAAAGCCCGCGGTGCCCATATAATAGGTATTAGCCCCGAGAAACACGAGGTTTTTGACGAGTGGATTAAGGTTCCGGACGTTGGAATGGCTTCGCCGTTGGTCAATATTATTCCAGTTCAGCTTTTGGCTTACTATTTGGGAGTTTTACGCGGATTAGACCCAGATATGCCAAGAAATTTGGCAAAAAGTGTGACAGTGAAATAGTATTTTGTTACCCGCGAGTTACCAAGGTTGGCATACCCTATTTGAGGTAGAAAATTCTGTTGCACAAGGTTTGTGCAAGATCTGTGCAAACTTTGTGCAAGATCTGTGCATCAGAATACATAGGGTTAAAAACACTACCCTGTGGTAGGGCCAAAATGCTAAAATGATTCTGTAAAATTGTAAAAAATATCACTATGCCTAGAAAAAAGAAAACCGCAAACTGCAACTTCAAAATCAAAGGCGATCAGTTAGCCGACTTTGTAAAAGAAGCCTTTAAGGAGGGAAATATTCGCCGAATTATCATCAAAGATGGAAAGGGGAAAACCTATATGGAAATTCCTGTAACAGTTGGGGTTTTTGGCTTCTTGATTGCGCCACCTCTGGTTGCATTGGGAGCTGTAGCCGCTATGGTGGGCGTATTTGAAGTAGAGATTGTTAGACGAAACGGTAAAAAATGATTGAAACTTTGCTCGCAACAAAGGTTAATGATTATCATGTTGTAACTTTTTTCTGGAACATATTTTTGGCGCTAATCCCTTGCGTGATTGCATGGCGACTGAGCACGGCATACTACCTAAAAAAGTGGAGTAATCTTGGACGATTGAATCACATCTTTTTTCTACCTATTTTTCTTGTCTGGTTTTTCTTCTTTCCTAATACGGCCTACCTGATTTCGGATATCAGACACCTGGCAGACTACTGTGATGACCTGGGTTATCTTCGGGTCTGCGCGGGTCAAGCCTGGGTTGTTCCCGTATTTTTTACTTATGCACTCATTGGTGTTCCGACTTTTTACTATGCCCTTAAAAAGATGACGAATGTGATCGAAAAGCTTTTTGGAAAGTGGGCTAGACTGGCTTTTCCGCTGGTCATGATTCCCGTCACTGCTTTGGGGCTTTTGCTTGGACTTGTGGCCAGATTCAACAGCTGGGAAGTCATCAGTCAGCCATGGGAAATCATTAAAACAGCCTTTGGCTACCTGGCGGACAAAACCATGCTACAGAATCTGATTGCCTACACCCTCATGCTCTACTTCATCTACTATTCAATCGATTTAATGCTAAAAAAGAAGAAATGATACGAGTTCATTTGACAATTCACGGGCTAGTTCAGGGAGTTTTTTACCGAACTCATGCGATCAAAAAAGCCCAGGACTTGGGCGATATTACCGGTTGGGTGGCCAATCAGGCAGATGGAACGGTTGTTGTTGAAGCTGAAGGACCGGAAAACAAGATCAACGATTTTATCGACTGGTGCCGCAGCGGCCCATCGACTTGTGAGGTTAAAAAAATTGATGTTGAGCGCCATGAATATACTGGCGAATTTGACGGATTCGATGTCAGGTATTAGATTGGGTAAGCAACAAATCAAAAAAAATAAAATGACCGTCGAAAAGTATCCGATTCTAATCACCGTTCCTCATTGCTCTACCTTTGTGCCTGCCGACCTGCGCAGAAGAATGATGCTTAAAGATTCACAGATTAATAAGAATTGTGATCCTTTTACAGATGAGATTTTTGATATTCCCAAGGCATATGTGGTGAAAGCCCGAATTTCTCGATTGGTGACTGACTTAAATCGAGCACCCGATGACATTGAAACTGAAGCCAAGCTTTCGAAAGCGGGGGTGGTTGTGAGCATCGATATGGATGGAAATCCAATTTATAAAAACACTCCATCGATGGAAACGGTCATGGACCGAGTGAGCAAATATCATTACACTTTTCATGACAAAATTGATGAGCTTAAGCCAAAAATTGGGTTTTTGATCGATGGCCATTCACTTCGTAGTGTTGGGCCCAGCACTCGGGCTGATTCTGGCAAGGAGCGAGCGGATATTATTTTGGGCAACCGTGATTACACCACTTGTTCTAGACATATGACTCAGCGAATTAAGAAGTTTTTTGAAGCTCGTGGCTTCAACGTCAAAATCAATGACCCATATAAAGGTGCCTATTTGATCGGTTACCACTGCTCACGAAAAGGCCTACCTGGTATTCAGATTGAGATAAATGAGAAGCTCTTTATGAACGAAAAAACCCGCAAGCCTTACAAGCGTAAAATCGAGGAACTTCGAAAGATCATGGCTTTACTGACGCACGAGATTGCAGGAGAGATCGAGAAAGCAGCGGAGTCTAAAAAGACCACCGGCCAAGCTCACCTATTTTAACTTAGTAATTGGCTATAATCGTAATTTAGCACAGTTACATCCCATGGTCTTTTGCCTTCTTCTACAAGTCCATCGCCAGTGTCAAATTCCACTCCATCAAAGACTTGATACTTCATGAATAGATATTTGGCGTACATAGCATCTGAACTGGCGGCCAATTTTTTGAAATCCTTATTGTGAAGGACATAAAAGGTGTAGGTTTCTCCAAAATCCTCGAATGGATCGCTCATGGCGTAACCAGATACAAAGTCGGTATTGACTGCTGCTTTCTTACGCTTTCCGGCAGATTCCCAACTGATAGCGTAAAAGTCCACACTTGCATCACTCTTATATAACTGGGTTCTGCCATCGACGAAAGCACTCTTCACTGCCTGATTTTTAGGTGTAAGATATGCAAAATCCACATTGTGCCCGAGTTCATGTATGAGTACGGCGATCATTTCTTCGGTTCCCATGTCTACGCCTCGCAAGATAACTTGATTATTGCCACCCAGACCACGATTGGCCTGCAAGCTGTAATCAAGCGTAATGCTCTCTATTGATTGTGCGTGTTCCAATGGCATTTTTTGCAGAGCTGTCAGAATCTGGTTCTTCTTGATGGCGTTCAAAAAACGTCTTTCCTCGCTCATATTGCGATTTGCAAAACGTAGCAAAAGGTCTGGAGCCTCTGCATCGGTTTGCTCAACTACTATGGCTGGTGAAGTTGGAGCCGAATGAACCTGTGTAACCTCGTTTACCTGAGCAGTAAAGGGCTCAGCATGAGATAAGTTGGTCCAGATGCCGAATGAAAACAGCTGAATGGCTACAAAAAGAAAAAGAATCTTAAGTCGCATCGTATTAGGGTTAACGTGACTTTTTTCTTTCTGTTTTTTGTCCTTTTCAGGATTTGGAGTATATATTACAATATTCTTACTAATTTGTCAATATAAAAGAATACCTGTCAAAATAGGCTTTTTACGGTATAATTTCCTCGTTAATTTCCGATTATGAGCATCGCCCGAAAAGTCCTCGAAAACACCTTTGTGCAATTCGGAGGAAAGATCGTCACAGCTGTTCTTTCCATCTTCGTTCTGAAGATGATTTCCGGTTATTTGGGCACAGCCGGCTACGGAGATTACACTACGGTGTACCAGTATCTAGCCTTTTTCGGCATTGCGGCGGACTTCGGCATCTTTACGATTACGGTGAAGGAAATGAGCCATGACACCAAAAAAATCCCGCAAATTTTGGGGAATGTACTGGGTATGCGCACGGCCCTGGCCATAATTACCATGGGGCTGGCGGCGATTGTGGTCTTTTTTATACCAAGCTACTCAGATACGGTTATTCCCATGGGTGTGTTGATCGCCACTTTGGCAACTGTTTTTACCTTGCTAAATGGCACAGTGAGCACTGTTTTACAGGTGCATTTAAAGATGCAATACACTACTATCGGGCTTATTATAGGTAAAATCGCCAGTGTGGGCTACATTGCCGCTGTAGTCTACTACCTTTATACCTCGGATACGACTGTGGGCTTTGAACACCTGATTTGGGCGGGAGTTCTGGGTAATTTTGTGATGCTTCTTATTACAACCTACTACACCAGGCGCTTCACAAAAATCACCTATCGCTTTGATTTTAGCTATTGGAAGAAAATCTTTATTACAGCCCTACCTTACGGCGTTGCGCTGGTGCTAAACAGCATCTACTTCCGCCTGGACATACTTTTGATGACGGTGATCTTGCCCCATACAGATGCACTGGCCGATGGTACTACGAGTTGCTCCGCGGCTATTTGTGGAGATACCGAAGCCGGTCTTTATGGCGTAGGTATGCGGTTTTTGGAGATGCTGATCATCATTCCAATTTACTATATGAACTCCGTTTTACCGGTGATGACGCGTTTTTTAGAAGAGCAGAGCGAGAAAGTGAAGAAGATAATCCAATATTCCTTCGACTTTTTGGTGGCTACGGCCATGCCTATTATGGTGGGTGGCTTTATTCTGGCCGTGCCTATCATACGGCTGATTTCGGATGAGGACTTTGTGAGTGGTGCGGTGCATGCTTACGGCTCAGACGTAGCCGTTCAGTTTTTGATGTTTGCCATGTTCTTCTCCTTCATCAACGCGCTTTTTGGCTTCACGCTGGTGGTTTTAAGCAAGCAGGCCCAACTTATGTACATTAATGCGGCCTGCGTACTGTTTAACCTGGTCAGCAATATGATCGTAATTCCCTACTGGGGTTTTCGGGGTGCTGCTGTCACTTCGATTATATGTGAACTGTTTATTCTTGTGCTCACGGGAATAGCGGTGAAGCGAGCTCTCGACTTTAAACTGGATTTTTCGACTACCTGGAAGATTACCCTGTCATCGGTTGTGATGGGCGTTATAGTGGGCGCTGGCTTTTACTGGACGAATGGCATGTGGTACGTATATAAACTCGCTATGCTTGTACCACTTGGAGGAGTGACCTATGGCATTATGCTGCTTTGGACCAATGCGGTTACCCCAGAGATGCGAGCACTTCTGCGGAAGTCTAAGTAGTAAATTTAACCAATATTAGCCCACTATTAGCGGGCTATTAGCCCATTAATAGGACTCTTTCTATGCATAGTGAGGAGCAAAATCTGAGAAAACGAGGTTTCAAGCTGATTGCCGGTACCGATGAGGCTGGCAGAGGGCCCCTGGCAGGCCCTGTGGTGGCCGCTGCAGCGATTTTTGATGCAGACTACAGAAACCCCCTTATCACTGATTCTAAGCAGTTAACGGGGCTCCAGCGAGAGCAGCTTTTTGTCGAAATTAAGAACAATGCCCTAAGCTGGGCTGTTGGCGTTGTCGGTTGGCGGCAAATCGATGAAATGGGCATTCTGAATGCCAGTAAGCTAGCCATGCGGCGGGCTATTTTACAGCTCGATCCTACACCCGACTTCATTTTATCGGATGCTGTAGGCTTGAATATTATGGGAATAGCGCAAAAAGCGGTCGTTAAGGCGGATGAATCGATTTTTTGCGTCGCAGGTGCTTCGATTTTGGCCAAAGTTCACCGAGATAAGCTAATGATGAATTATCACAAAAAATACCCCGCTTACGGCTTTGATCAGCATATGGGCTACGCGACGAAAGTTCACCTGAGCGCCATCAAAAAACACGGTGCCTGCCAGATTCATCGCAAAAGCTTTTCGCCTTTTACTGGTTAATGTTGTGAGGAACCAAGTTTTCTCTCTCGTGGCTTCCCTCGCCGTGCATTTTTACTTCGTAGGTGATGTCTTCGCCGTAGACTTTTTCGAGTCCACTTTTTAAATGATGATCCCCTTCTTCGCTGGATAAATCGTGCATTGGGGCCGCATTATCAACATAAATAACAAGGTGCTTTGCTTCTTCATCAAAGGCTAACTCTTTTACATGAGCTTGAATGATGTCTTTGGTGTGGCCGTTTGTGATGGCTTCGGCGAGTAGTTTGATTTGGCGTTCCATATTTATGTGTGATAAGTGGCGAATCGAGACTTATGTTAGCAAATTTTAGGCTTGCGTGAAAGTGCAATCCTCCATTAAAATTCCCCTGCAGTTGTGATTAAGGGGATCCACGCAAAATTCAATCGCAGGCCGTAGGCCGAGAAGGATTTTGTGGGGAGAGGAGGAGCTTGCGTAAGTTGAAGTAGGCGCCGATAGGCGTATACGTAAACTATAAGCAAGACGACGACGAAGGCCTCATCGTCTAGTGGTTAGGACTCCGGATTCTCATTCCGGCAACAGGGGTTCGATTCCCCTTGAGGCTACCAATGACATTTAGCAATAACCATCAAGAAGATGAATGATAGATTATCTCACGGGATCAGTGGTTTTAAGGACTGGATAAAACGTTCTGTACTGCTGAAAGTCTTTTTTATGGGATTTTTAATTTTAGTTTTGATGATTCCTACCTTTATGGTGCAGGGACTTGTTCACAACAGGAAAAGTAGAATGAATTCGGCTGTGCGGGAAGTCACACAAAAATGGGGAGGCTCACAGTCTATTAAAGGTCCTGTTGTCAGCATTCCTTATTTAAAATGGCGCAATGGCAACAAA
>JAJDCF010000087.1 GCA_029260955.1 Patescibacteria group bacterium
GAACCAACCGCACTTTTCAGTGGATTTTTGATGTTAACAAGGATGAAATTTACTGGTGCACGGCTGATCCCGGTTGGATTACGGGGCATAGTTACATCGTTTACGCGCCTCTGATGGCTGGTGTCACTACACTTATGTTCGAAGGCGTGCCTATCTACCCTAAGCCCGACAAAATTTGGAAGATAGTGGATAAATATAAGGTGAATATTTTGTATACAGCTCCTACCTTGATTCGTACACTTGTTAAGTTTGGTGAAAAATGGCCCAACAAGCATGATCTTTCCTCCCTTCGCTTGCTTGGATCAGTAGGTGAACCTATCAATCCTGAGGCTTGGCGCTGGTATTACAATGTGATTGGCAAAAAGAAATGCCCCATCGTAGATACTTGGTGGCAAACCGAAACCGGCATGATCATGATCACACCCCTTCCGGTCATGTCGCTTAAGGCAGGTAGCGCTACCTTGCCTTTTCCTGGTATTCAGGCGGCTGTTCTCGATGAAAATGGTGATGAAGTTGCGCCAGGTAAGGGTGGATACCTGGTAATCAAGAATCCTTGGCCTTCTATGCTTCGAACGGTTTTTAGGAACGAAAAAAGATACCTTCATACTTATTGGGAAAAGTTCCCCGGTTACTACCAAACAGGTGATTTAGCTCACATCGACAAAGATGGCTACTTCTGGATTCAAGGCCGTAGTGATGATGTTCTTTCTATTGCTGGTCATCGTATTAGCAATGCAGAAATCGAGAGTGCTCTGGTTTCACATCTGGATGTTTCGGAAGCTGGTGTTATCGGTAAGCCTCATCCTATTAAGGGTGAAAGTGCCAAGGCTTTCGTTATTCTAAAGCAGGGCAAAAAAGGTTCTGATGAATTGATAGCCGCACTAAAAAAACATATCCGAAAAGAACTCGGGCCGATCGCGGTGACAGATGAAATTGAGTTTGTGGACAAACTTCCAAAGACCAGAAGCGGCAAAATCATGCGACGCGTCATCAAGGCCTACGAACTTGGGCAGGATGCGGGGGATACGAGCGGATTGGCTGATTAATTAGGCTCTTCTGTTGATTCTACTGCGCCAGTCATTCTTTGAACAACGGTAATTTCCTTTGGACTTGGTTCTATTTCATTCCCCGACCGATCGCGGAGGTTTTTCATGGTGATTTTGTAACGCTCCAGATTTTGCTCCGTAACACCCTCAAGTTCCAATTTGATTACGCTGGCATCAATAATTTCTGCATAAATCACCTTTACCTCATCGGTGGTTACGGAATCGATTTCGTTGGCATCAGTTATTTCGAAGTTTATGGCATCACTTCCACTACTGACTTCGATGGGCTCATTCCAGTAAATGCTTACAGTATTCAAGTCCTCAAATACCTGTTCAATGGGGTATGGCGCAGAGGTGTCTGGTCCTAGTTGAAGATCTAAATCTATGTCGCTTATAGGAGTACCTTGCCATATAGCTTTATTCTCTTTGGCATCAAAATCATCACTGATTATCTCACTATCTTCGTGGGATTCTGCAGTAATTGTATATCTTTTATCGTCACCGGATTGTTTTAATATGCGTAGTTGATAGGTGTTGTTTGGCAAAAGAGTTCTAGGAAGTTGATAAGTGTATCCGACAGTGCTCTTGCTTCCAGCCGGAAGAATAAGTTGAGTGCTTATAACCTTGAATTCACCCTCTGTTTCTACGGTAGCCCCAAGCGTGTCGCTATTAACGATGGCTGAAGCAGGAATATAAAGTCTCAAGAAACCTTTGTAGTCATCCGCATATATATTTTTTGATCCGGGGTATCTCACAACGATTTCGGTGGTAACTTCAGGGATTTCCTTTTGAATATTTATATGATGATAAACCTCTTTTACTAAATATCGATCGGCTTTCTTGCTACCCAGGTTTGCCAGATTAACGGCTAGAAAATCAGAGTTTTCTGGTAAATCCATGTTGTTGGCCCAGCCTTTTTTCTCAAGTTTTTTCTGCATTCCTTCACTTTTGAGCCATATATATAGGTCTTTTGATTCTAAGGCATCCAAAATGACTGATTTTGTTTTAAATGGGTGCCATTTAGCCTTTGGAATGATGCTTGTTGCAAGTTCTCCTAAAATACTTTTTCGTTCAATTAGGGCCTTCTCATCATGGCGATCAACATCGTTAACAGTATCGGTTAGAGTTTTGAATAAATTATCTGCATTCACTTTTTCGCCATCAATTTCAATGCTTCCAAGTTTTTTAACCAAATCCTCCACCATACTAAAGTTCACTACAATAATTCCATCTACATCGTTGTCGGGGAATTTTTTCTGATAGAAGTCAATAAGAGTTGCAGCACTTTTCGGGAAATCAGGTTCCCAGTTAGCATCTCGGAAGGTGTAACCCTCGTACCACTCGTTTTTTAGCAATTCTTCGTGAGGGTACGGAGGTGTTACATAGGTGTCAGTATCAATTTCGTAGGAATTATGGAAAGAAATATCAGATACAAAGCCCATGGTAGCGCTAGCTTCTCCGTAACCGGTAATAAAGCCGCCAGTTGGTCTGGTTTCGTAGTTATTTTGAAGCAAAATCAGGTATTCCTTGTGAAAAAATGTAAGTCGCAGATAGTTATTGGCAAAAAAGCGTAGGTCACCCATCGATAAATAGCCAATAAACAGAATTCCGAAGAGCACGCCAAAGATTATAACGAGCCATTTCTTTAGGCCTCCACCTAGTTTTGGGAGTTTAACAGAAAGCTTACGCTTCTTATCTTGGTGTTTGTATGGGCTGTATCCGCTTGGTTGCATATTGATGTTGGTTCCTGGTAATTCTACGTGATTGGCGTTTTGTTTTCAATGGCTTGGCCTGATGTGCTAAAATCGGACTTAAGAAATAAAAAATAAATTTGAAATTATGAAGAAAAAAAATGTAGTCCCTTGTACCGTTCGTGAAACACGCATTGCTGTTGTCGGAACAGGCATGGTTGGATCTTCTTTTGCTTATGCGGCTATGATTAAAGGGCTAGCTGCAGAACTTGTTCTGATTGATGCAAGTGAAGAGCGTGAGGCAGGAGAGGTCATGGACTTGGCTCATGGTTTGATTGGCACCGAAACAGGTAAAATTACTGGTGGTGATTTTAAGGATTGTGGAGATGTAGATATTATCATTATTACGGCTGGTGCAGCTCAGAAGCCTGGTGAAACCAGGCTTGATTTAGTGAATAAGAACGTCAAAATTCTTAAATCCATCATCAAAAAAATGGGCAAACTTCGCCCAGATACAGTTGTTATTGTGGTCTCAAATCCAGTTGATATTTTGGCTTATGTTGCTCGCGAAAAAATTAAACAGCCTAATAGGGGGCAGGTTTTTGGTACGGGTACTGCTTTAGATACTTCACGTCTTCGCTACAACATCAGTCAGGAACTTGGCGTGAATTTGCACAATGTTCACGGTTATGTTTTGGGTGAACACGGTGACAGTGAATTTGTTGCATGGAGTGCTGTAAATGTTTCCAGTATGCCTGTTAAAAAGTTAATGTCGGCTAAAAAGATGCAAGCTATTGAGAAGAAGACTAGAAGAGCTGCCTACGAAATCATTCAACGAAAGCGAGCTACGTACTATGGAATTGGAGTGGTAATCACCGAGATTGTTGAAGCTGTTTTAAACGACAAAAAAATGGTCATGCCTGTTTCTACTGTTCCAGGTTCAGCTTATGGCATTAAAGATATGTCTGTTGGTGTTCCTGCTGTCATTGGTCGAAGTGGTGTAGAGAAAGTCTGGAAGATGCCTCTTACTATGCCAGAAAAGGCTAAGCTTAAGAAATCTGCCAAACTCCTAAAAAAGATACTTAAAGGAGTGAAATAGGGGTATGAGCGTGGTATGATGTGTGCATGTTTAAGCAGCCTTTTGTCGTACTCGACCTGGAAACCAGCGGCATAGATCCAAAACGTGACGAGATTATTGAAGTCGCGATGATTCGCTATGAAAATGGAAAGGAAGTAGATCGCTATGACGACCTTATCAAGATTGACTTCAAGCTTTCTGAGATAATTACCATTATTACAGGGATTACCGATAAAGATTTAGAGGAAAATGGAAGAGAAAAAGATGATGTTTTTGCTGAAGTGGAAAGAGTGATTAATGGAGCTTACATTGTCGCTCATAATTCAAACTTTGATGTCGGTTTTTTGCGAGAAAAGGGAATTGATCTCCATAATATTCTTGGCACTATCGATACCATCCCATTGGCTCAGATATTAATGCCTGAGGCACCCAGTTACAGTTTGGAGTCCATTACCGATGACATTGGGATTACTCACAAAAATAAGCACCGAGCCATGGGTGATGTGGAAGCTACGCTTGATCTTTTAAAGCATCTCTGGAAGCTTGGTGGTCAGATTCCAAGGGCTTCACTCAAAGAAATTCAGGAATATTTACCTCGGGCGGAATGGGATGCTGGCATATTTTTTGATGAACTCAAGCCTTCAGCTTCTAAATCGAAAGGACAGGTGGAAAAAGTTTTGCCACAAGACTTAGAAATGACGAACGGAATCAGAAAAGCACTCGAATTGAATGAGGTTTTTGGAAAGGAGGGGGCACTGGGTCAGGTGATGGAATCTTCTGAGGCACGTCCTCAACAAGTAGATATGTCTCAGAACGTTCTGACGGCTTTTCAGCAGGGTTACCACCTTATTTGTGAGGCGCCAACGGGTGTCGGTAAATCACTGGCTTACCTTGCGGCTGCGGCAAATATGGCTATTTCCAATAAATCCAAGGTTGTTATTTCTACCAACACCATCAACCTACAAGATCAACTTTTTCAGAAGGATATTCCACTTTTGCAGTCGATTTACAAAGAGGCGACTGGTCATTCCGGAGTGCGAGCGGCACTGCTAAAGGGTCGTTCTCACTATTTGTGCTTGCGCAGGCTGGCTGAATTCAAACGTCGTCCTAGTCTTACTGAAAATGAGCTAATTTTGCTTATTAAAATAATCGTGTGGCAGGCTTGGAATGCAGGTGGCGACAACAGCGACATTCATTTAGCTCGTCATGAGACTTTGATTTGGGATTTTGAACTTTCCGCGGATCAAAAATACTGTAGCCCTCAAAAATGTAAGGCCTATGGCAATTGTTATCTGCATGAGGCCCGAAAAAACGCGGAAAATGCTGATATTATTGTTGTAAATCACGCTCTTCTCTGCGCGGATTTGGAATCTGATGGTAGTTTACTCCCGGACTACAATTATTTGGTGGTAGATGAGGCTCATCACTTTGAAACGGTGGCTACCAAAGCTTTTGGAGTTGAGATTAAGCAGGAGTCACTATCTATTCCTATCAAGACCATCAAAAATCACTTAGAAGATTTGAAACGTAGGTTTTCTGGCACTCTTTTTACAGCTAGTAAATCCTTTGAATCCATCGATTCCATTTTGGATGAAGTTCCGGAGCTAAATCAGGCTCTTGATAACTTCTTCAGTATTCTTGTAATTTTTGTGAGTCGAAATGTGCCGAATTCCGGTTTTATAGAACATCTTCTTGTCGATAAGGTCATTGGTGCTTCTGAGGAATGGATGAATTTAGGAGGTTCTTTTGATGAACTTCACGGCAGGATTATGGCTTGGATTTCGGGCTTGCGTAAGTTTGCTACAGCCCTGGAACTTGCTGAGTCTGATGATTTTCCTGAGCAATCAGATTTTACAAATGAACTGATGCAAGAGATTCAGATTATGGCGGAGGAGCTTGGACATGTGCAGAACTTTTTTGAGAACGACAATGATGCTAAAAAGCTTATTCGTTGGATTACTTCAGATTTTAAGGGTGAGATTACCATTTTTATGGCACCGCTTATGCTCGGTGACGAACTGGACGGGCGGCTTTATGAAGACAAAAAATCTGTCATCTTTACGTCGGCTACACTTGGTGTGAAATTGGTCAGCCGCGATGAGACCGAGCAGCATCCTTTTACCTACTTCCGCCAAATGCTGGGCTTAGATGAACGGTTTGAGGAGCTTATTCTGGAGAGTCCTTTTGATTTTGAGAGGCAGGCTTATGCTATTACACCTACTGATTTACGGCCTGTACAAGTCAGAGATTCGATTGAGCAGGTGGGAGGATTTTTCACAAAACTTCTTCGTGCGGTGGGGGGTAGCTTGATGGGGCTATTTACGTCTCACGGTGCACTCGAAAAGGTTTATTTGAATCTGAAGCATGATTTTACTTCTAAGGATCCCAACGTTTTTGCTCAGCGAATTAGTGGTGGGAGGGCCAAAGTGATGAAGGCTTTTATGAAGGATCCCCATCATTCTGCACTACTCGGAACCAATAGCTTTTGGGAGGGGGTGGACATTCAAGGTGATGCTTTGACGACGCTGGTTATTCATAAATTACCCTTTGATGTGCCGAGTGACCCAATATTTAAAGCTCGGAGCGAGATGTTCAACAATAGTTTTATGGAATACTCCGTTCCGCGGGCGATTTTACGATTTAAGCAGGGGTTTGGTCGTTTGATTCGTTCAAAAAGTGACTTTGGCGCTCTGATCGTGCTCGATAATCGTGTGCTTACAAAGGAATACGGAAAAATGTTCCTTCAGGCTTTGCCTCAGGGAGTTTTGATTGATCGGATGGAGCTGGAGGAGGTGCCGGAGAAGGTTAGGGAGTGGTTGGAGTTGTCTAGGAATGAGCAAAATTAGTTATCTGAAATTAGCTGAAATCTAGAAATATAAGTTAACACCTGCTATGTTTTTACGCGTAGTGTAAGCAATTATATTGACTTTGAGGATATTTTTTGCTATTATTGGTTTGAAGATTATATCAAAAAATTAGTTAACCATATTAAGTGAAATTCCTTTCAAAGAAAGTTATCAAGGGTAAGTCATATTATTATTTACAGTACAAGAGCTATTCCAAATACTTGGGGCCTGATTTTCCCAATGCATTAGATGTTTTGAAGTTCTTTAAAGATGTAGCTGACCAGGAATATGGGTTACTTCCGGATGCTGTTAAAAAGGATTTTAAATACGGTAATTTAAAGCTTCTTGAGAAGTTGCATCATGATTACATTTGCCATGAAAATGAGCTATTCTCGAATATTCAGGATACTCTTGAGGCTAGGTTTATCTACCTTTTTACCTATCATTCCAACCGTCAGGAAGGTTCGAAAACTACAAAGAAGCAAATTGAAGAGTTTGTTGCTTCAGGTATCCGCAAGCCCAAGACATTGACAGGTCGAGAGCTAATAAGCTCATTTGATGCCTTCAGATATGCCACTTCATCTGAAATGATATGGAACGCGAAGCATATAAAAAAGATTCATGAATTACTTCTTCATGATATTGCACCCGTAATTGCTGGGAAATGGAAGAATGAAGATAATGTAGCACCAGGTGAACAATTGACTACCGATTATTCCAAAGTAAATGATAGAATGAAGGACCTCCTTAGGTGGCTTCATTTAAGATTTAGAAAAAAGGATATGTATCCTCCTGAATTAGCAATAAAGTTCTATTGTAGACTTGAAGCCATCCACCCATTCCTTGATGGAAATGGTAGGGTGGGACGCATACTACTCAATGCTATTCTGAAAAAATTCAAATATCCCTATGTCGTATTTTTTTCGGATAATGCAGAGGTTCATAATTCTTCCATAAAGGCTGCTTTAGGTGGAAGATGGAGCAAATTTTATAAACATTTTTTGAA
>JAJDCF010000088.1 GCA_029260955.1 Patescibacteria group bacterium
AAGCAGTCAAAATTCTGACAAAATCCAAATATCCCTCTATCCAAATTGATGCTTCATTGAACTGGCACAAAGAAGCTGGTCACCAATATGTCATGTTCCAGGACGTGCCGATTTGGGAATGGTATGGAAAATATGTAGAAGTATCTGTCCAAAATCAGATTGTTGAAGGGTACCCAGATGGGCAGTTTAGACCTGGCAATCAAATCAACTTTGCCGAGGCGCTAAAAGTAATTTTGGAAACCTACAAGATCGACTTCAGCCAAAACAGCTACCAGCCCAATAAGCTCTTGTACGTGCGCAATGGAGAGTGGTTTGAGCAGTATTTCACCTATGCTTACGACCACAATCTCATCAATCGAGATAAGTTTTACCATCCTGGTCAAATGATCACGAGAGGGGAGTTTGTAGAAGTCATATACCGCCTGGAAGAAGTGCTCAAAAACCGCCTTCCCAAGTATGTTGAAAAGGAAACTCTCGCATCTGATGAATATACAGTCAGCATCCCTAAGCTAAATATCATCAATGTGGATGTGAACTTTGCCAGTGTTTATGACCCAACCTCTGCTATGGGCATTCTGAAATACGGCCTTGGCAACTATCTCAACCCACCTGACAGTAGGAAGAAAATGCTTCTATTTGGCCACTCATCAGGCTATTCTTGGGACAGCTCTGACTACAAAACCCTCCTCCAAGATATAATTCGACTCAGTATTGGAGATCGCATTTACATAAACTATAAGGAAAAGGGCTACGTTTTTGAGATTTACAACTCCAATATTATCGCTGCCTCACAGGACCATACCCTTGTCCAAAATGACACTTCGAACGAACTGGCCCTTTATACCTGCTGGCCACCCAACAGTATCGCCCAACGCTATGTCGTATATGGAAAACCTGTGTAAAGTTGTGCAGAGTGTGGAAAACCCCACAAAAGTTATTGAAATTGAAGATAATTTCCCACAATAGAACGAGTAAATGGCTTAAAATAGCGCTAAAAGCTCAAGACCAAGAATAAGCCATTCTAAGATATTTATACACAAGTTTTGCACAGGTTATACACAGGTTATACACAATTTTGTCCAAATTTGAATGTCCAATATTTGTACTCACCACCTTCTGATTTATCCGATTAACTAAGGCTAAAACTGTCTAACATTGTAATAACAACTTCTTTACTCAACAGTCTATTTACTGCCCTAGCTATAACGACAAATTGGAGTGATTAGTACTTCCAAATAATTCTTTAAAAATTCAAGACCTTAATACTACGGCGAAGTTATTATTTTAATATATATCTTATTAGAAAAGGGTTTGCCAGTAAGGGAAAAAACCATTAACATTAATTTGTAATTTAGAAAGAAATTTTAATACATAATATCGTCTCTGGAGGAAGATGCGTTTAACCTGTTCTCAAAAAGATTTACTTAGTGCATTAACAACAACTAATAAGGCAGTAGATGTTAATAATACCCTGCCAGTTCTTAATAATGTGCTTTTAAAGGCCGAAGGTAAGAAGCTTTATTTTACTTCTACCAATCTTGAAATTGCCATCACTTATAACATTGAAACAGATGTTAAAAATGAGGGGGAAATTACAATTCCATCAAAATTATTCACAAGTTATATTAATTATTTGAAGGATGAGAAAGTAGATGTGGTAGTGGAAGGTGGAGATATTCAAATTAAAACCAGTGACTCCAAGACAAGAATAAAGGGGATCCCCGCTTCAGAATTTCCATCCATCCCTTTGGTTGAAAAAGAAGGTGGAATGACAGCTAAGGTTAGTGATTTGAAAAAGGCGATCGAACAAGTTGTTTTCGCAGCTGCATTAAATACAACTAGGCCAATTTTGAGTGGCGTATACTTCGCTATTGAGAAGGAAGAGCTTAAAATGGTAGCAACGGACTCTTATCGTTTATCCGAAAGGGTGCTTCCAGTATCAAAAGTGTCCGGTAACGTAAATTGTATTGTTCCCGCCAAAACTATTCTTGAATTTGGATCAATATTAGATGGAATGAAAGAAGATGATGAAGTAACTATCATTATTTCTAAAAATCAAATCATGTTCTCGGTGGGGTCGGTAGAGTTGATATCCAGATTGATTGAGGGGCAATTTCCAAATTATGAACAGATTATTCCAAAAGCTTCGAAAACCCAGATTGAGTTTGAAGTAGGTGCAGTCAGTTTGGTACTTAAACGAATTAATATTTTTGCCAAGGAGAATAATAATAAGATTATTCTAAAAGTAGCTGACGGAAAGGTGATAGTAACAACAGAATCAACTCAATACGGAGAGGGTGAAATTACTCTGGATACAAAAATTGATGGCGAGAATGGTGAAATTGCTTTAAACTCTCAATTCCTTCTAGAGGCCCTAGGAACTGTAGGTAAGACGAAGGTGGTCCTAGAAATTGGAGACAAGATCGCACCAGTTATTCTTAAACCTAAAGACGGGAAAGGTTATACACACATTATAATGCCCCTTAAAATTTAATCCCCGCATTTCAAATAGCGTAAGACAATGAACATCAGTCAGTTTTTTCCGCTGAAAATACACAAACAGGAATTTGCCCAATTGACACCGAAAAGCCCTTTGGTTCTTTCTGGTGTGTCTAACATTACCTCAAAGTGTTATCTGATAAACGCATTAAAGAAGCAAAGAGGTTTTAAGAATATATTTTGGGTGACCAACAACAATAAAGATATTTATGAGGTTCAAAACAACCTGCCCTTTTGGATTGATGACAAAGTTGTTGCTCTTGATGACCTTACTTCGGAAACCCAGGAAGATTACAGGCTAACCGAGATTATTGCTGGTCTTAAAGAGAAGGAGGACAAAATTTACATCATCAACCGAAAGGATTCTCAAATACCAATTCCTACATACGAAGAAGTAAAAGAGGCTGGCCTTGTGATAGAAAAAGGAGAAGAAATCCGTATTGTTGAACTGTTCAACCGCCTGATTAAAATGGGGTACTACCCAAGTGCCGATGTGATTCTGAAAAAGGGAGAATGTCGCCGTTCGGGTGGTGTGATCAATATATTCCCACCAAACCACAACTCAGTTATCAAGATCGAGGTTGATTATGATTCGGTGGCTGGTCTTTGGTATTACAATCAAGAGACCAAAAAACTCGGTGAGGAATTGAAGCAAATTGATGTATTCCCAATAAATATAACGGGTACAGGTGGTGGTATTTTGGAAAACTGCAAAAAAGGTGACCTGGTTGTCATCGATGATATAGATGAAGAAGAAGAGTTTTCCGAGGTTTTAGATAAGCTAGAGATAGACAAATTATACTTCACATCTTTTCCAAAAAGTGATGAGGACTATTTTCACTTTCGTTACCTGTCAGTACTTAAATACTACAATGTTTTTGATTTGCTCAATGATCTTCGTGACAAGGTGCAAAGAGGATGGAAAATCAACATTCTCACCAAGCGAACCAAAGAGCTAACCACCATTTTTAACGAAGAAAATATTCGTTATGGCACCAAAGCATCTGATGAAGCAAAAATTATTCTTATCGACGCGGGGGATTTAGAAAATGTTCCCACTTCTTTTCAGGCACCCAAACAAGAGATTCAGTTTTTGACGGATAAAGAGATTTTTAACCTCAGTAAAACTGCCAAAAATCAGAGTATCCAAAAGATAAATCTCAACTTTCTCACCGGTCTACGCATTGGTGATCTGGTGGTACATTTAGATCATGGAATTGGGCGATTTTTGGGGATTGTTCCTAAAACGATTGATGAAATTAAACGTGAGTATTTGGAAATTGCGTACGCTGAAAACGACCGCCTATTTATTCCTATCGACCAAGCCGACAAGATTAGTAAATACGTAGGAGGTGAGGACAATGAGCCAAATCTCACCCGTCTCGGAGCCGCCGATTGGAAGAATGTGAGCCAGAAGATTAAAAAGGAGACTCAGAAAATTGCCAAGGAACTTCTTAAGCTCTATGCAGAACGCGCCCAGATTAAAGGGCATAACTATGGTTTAGACACTGAACGTCAGAGGAAATTTGAGAAGGCTTTTCCTTACGAAGAAACACCTGGTCAAATGAAGGCCATTTTGGATGTTAAAAAAGATATGGAATCCGACAAACCTATGGACCGTTTGATTTGTGGAGATGTTGGATTTGGAAAAACAGAGGTGGCGATGCGCGCGGCTTTCAAAGCAGTTGAGGGGGGCAAGCAAGTTGCCTTTATTTCTCCTATCACAATTTTGACCGACCAGCATTTTCAGTCTTTCCTAAAGAGGGCGGCCGGCATCGACATTCGCATTGAAATGCTAAGTCGTTTCCGCACACCAAAGCAGCAAAGAGAAATTTTGGAACGCTTAAGAAAGGGGGATATCGACATTCTGATCGGAACTCACCGCTTGATTCAGGATGATGTTAAATTTTTCAACTTGGGCCTTGTAATAATCGACGAGGAGCAGCGTTTTGGGGTAAAACAAAAAGAGAGATTTAAGGAAATCCGCAGCCAGGTAGATATCCTCACGCTTACCGCAACACCCATTCCGCGCACGCTTAATTTGGCCCTCAATAACTTCCGGGATATCTCTACTATTACTACTCCACCACCCGGCAGACTACCAATAATAACCGAGGTTCGCCGGTACAGCGATCGCTTGATTGTAGAGGCAATCAAGAAAGAAGTGGATCGAGGAGGCAAGGTATATTTTTTGCACAATCGTGTTAAGACCATCGAAAGTATTGCCGCGAAAATGCGAAAACTAATGCCAGATATCAAGTTCATGGTGGCCCATGGTCAACTCCAAGCGCAGGATTTGGAGGACCGCATTTTGAAGTTCAAAGAGGGTGAATATCAGGTTCTTATTTCTTCAACGATTATCGAAAACGGAATCGACTTACCAACAGCCAACACCCTCATCGTGGACAACGCGGAAACATTGGGCTTGGCTCAAATGTATCAGCTCAGAGGTCGTATAGGACGTTCCAAGACACAGGCATATGCTTATTTCCTCTATCAATCCCGTCAGTTGCGTTTAGATGCAAAAAAGCGCCTCAAGGCCATCGTCGATGCTTCCGAGCTCGGAGCGGGCTTCCAGGTGGCAATGCGTGATATGGAAATTCGTGGGGCCGGAGACATCCTTGGTGTGAACCAACATGGCACCATCAAAGTGGTCGGCATGAACCACTTCCTTCGTATGCTCAACAAGACCATAGAAGAACTAAAAGCAGGTAAGACGGTCGACGGCGAACACGAAATACAAGACATTTCTATCGAATTACCACTACCCGCCTATATCCCAGATACATTCATACCCGAAACCAAGGATAAGATTAATGTGTATCAAAAACTCTCATCAGTCGATGATATCGAACTGCTGGATGAGTTGAAGGAGGACCTTATAACCGAGTACGGACACTTCCCCAAAGAGGTCAGTAACCTCTTCCAAATTCTAGAAATAAAAATCTACGCCAAACAAGTTGGACTCACTAATATCAAGTCAATTCCAATGGGAAATGCGGGAAGGCAGATTATCCTACACATGAGTAACGCTGTCACTGCAGAACAGATTATGAACATGTTAAAATACAATCCAAAATGGCTGATAAGTGGAGAGAAATTGAAAATTGATATGAAGGAACTTGGCTTTAATTGGCTAGAGAAGCTCAAAGAAAACGTGCAATTGCTTTTACCTAAGAAAAAAGATGAGAAATCACTTCAGTAAAATGAGGTCCAGAATGCGGCATTTGAGAGAGGGGCTTAAAAAAGACAGCGCTTCTGTTTGGCAAAAATCCAAATACATATTTGTGGGCATAGTGGCATTTGGTTTTGCCCTAGTCTTTTTCATGATGTTTGCAGTCATTGTTACCCTACCCAACATCGACAATGTCCGTAACCTAGTTGCCTCACAATCCAGCTTAATTCTCGATCGAGATGGGGAGGTGCTTTATGCAATTCACGGTGATGAAAATCGTAAAATAATTTCTTACGATCAAATTTCTCCGTACGCAACAAAGGCAGCGATGGCTATTGAGGACGATGAATTCTATGAGCATCACGGAGTTGATATAGCGGCATTTTTGAAGGCTGTCTGTAGCGAATTCCGAATCTGCTCCCAGGCTCGTGGAGGGTCAACTATAACTCAGCAGTTCGTCAAAAACGCCTTCCTCTCATCCGAGCGCAGTTACACTCGTAAGGCAAAAGAAATCATACTTTCCCTTCAGCTTGAAGGTAGGCACTCAAAGGATGAGATCATGGAGATGTATCTAAATCGTATTCCTTACGGCGCCAATATTTACGGAGTTGAAGTGGCCTCCCAAACTTTTTTTGGAAAACCTGCGATTGAGTTAACAATTGCCGAAAGTGCCGTTCTTGCTGCTATACCAAAAGCGCCAACCTACTACTCGCCATACGGCAACAATAAGTATGTACAAGTCGAACTAGGCGAAGAAGAAATACTCAGACAAGATATTCGTGTAGAACAGGAGCTTGTTGATTTTATTTCTAAGGGTTTACTCGGAAAAATCTACACTTACGGTGAGGATGAAGAGGTCAGAGATATTTATGTGAAAGGCCGCGTGGACTTTGTGCTTGAGCGCATGAAGCTACTTGATTACATCACCGAGGAGGAATTTGATACCGCTATAGCCGAATCTAACACACTCGAATTTATACCTTTCCGCGAAGACATTACAGCACCTCATTTTGTGATGTATGTCCGGCAAGTTTTGGAGGAAAAATATGGTAAAGAGGCTTTAGAAAAAGGTGGTCTTAGAGTCACAACTACTCTCGATGTCGAAAAGCAAAAAGCAGCCGACGAGGCAGTCGACTCAAGGGCTGAGGTAAATGAAAATACGTTTGGCGCAACCAATGCAGCCCTCATTTCTCTCGATCCTGATACTGGTGAAATTCTTGCTATGGTAGGTTCACGAGATTTTTGGAATGATGAAATCGATGGGAAGGTAAATGTAACACTGCGCTCTCGTCTTCCTGGATCATCCTTCAAGCCAATCGCATACGCAGCTGCCTTTTTGCAAGGCTATGCTCCAAGTACGGTTGTTTACGATGTACGGACCAAGTTCGGTTCATGGTACGAGCCCGAGAATTTTGATGGCGAGTTTCTTGGCCCCGTCAACTTTCGCGATGCCCTAGGAGGCTCACGTAATGTTCCTGCTGTAAAAGCCGGACACCTGGCTGGCGTTCCAAATATCATCGACTTGGCTCGTAAGATGGGCATAAATTTGAATCAACCAGATGATTGGTATGGACTTTCTTTGGCTCTTGGAGCTGGTGAAGCTCGCCCTCTCGACATGGCCCTTGCTTACGCTGTGTTTGCTAATGGCGGTTATAAAACAGAGCCAGTAGCTATCTTAAAAGTAGAAGATCGTACAGGTAACATTTTGGAGGAGTATGAGGCGCCAAACAAAAAGAATCTTGTTCTCGACCCTCAGGTAGCCTATCTCGTCAATAACGTCCTTTCTGATCCCGCTGCCAGGCCAGATGAATATTGGAGAAATACACTGACTATTCCGGGTCATGTGAACGGAGCCAAAACAGGAACTTCTAACAAGAAAAAGGACGAGGTAAATTATCCATTCG
>JAJDCF010000089.1 GCA_029260955.1 Patescibacteria group bacterium
AATCTTCACTACAAAGGTGATGTTGATTTGGCTTATCGTCTCAGCTGGGCAGGTTTCCCCTGCTACCTGGCAAAGGACGTAAAGGTTTACCATGACCGCCAACTTGGTGAAAAGGGAAAAGGCGCCCTAGACAAGCTTAAAGATCATCATAAAAAAGCAACTTGGGCCAAAGCTGATTCACTAAAAGGACACCTGGTCACCATGCAAAAGAATTACGACAAAGGCTTTAGCGCTTCAGTAAGATGGAAAACCGGCCTTAACGACTTTCTTAGGACCCTTTACACCATGCTTCTGGCACCCGGCATGATGGGAGTGTACAGTAAGGTATGGAAAATGAAAGAAGAGCTTGAAGCTAAGAAACGAGCCATTAGAAAGAACGTAAGCCCAGCAGACATTGAATCCCTTATGTCATGAATAGATCAGCTTCCATCGTCATCCTGGATTTTCTCAAAAGCAAACGCGTTATACAGAACGTGGAAAGCATCATAGATCAAGAAGTGAATTTTCCTGTAGATATTATTGTGGTAGATAATTCAGTGAATGAAGATAATGCCAAAAAACTGCTTGAATTATCCAGGTACCCCAACGTCAGACTGGTCATCAACAAAAAGAATGTCGGTTATATTCAGGGTAATAACCAAGGTGCCAAGCATGCAACCGGTAAATACCTGCTCATCGTAAATCCAGATATTGTTTGGCGCGAAAAGGACACCCTTCAAAAGATGGTCGATTATATGGAAAAGCGTGAAGAAATAGGCATTTTGGCGCCCAGACAGATCAATGATAGCAACGGAAAGATTGCTATGACCGTACGAGCCTTCCCAAAATTCTTTTTGCAAGTCGCTCGCCGAACATCGATTCGCAAACTTCCACTGATTAAGAAATGGGTAGCTTATGACGAAATGCAACATTTGGATTATGAGCTGACACAGGAAGTCGATTGGGTCCAATCCAGCTTTTGGGTAATCCGTAAAGAACTATGGCACAGCTTCCGCGGACTGAACCCGGACTACTTTATTTTTATGTCCGACCCGGATTTATGCTTTAAGGTATGGGAAAAAGGCTACAAGGTGGTTTATTACCCCCGAGCCACTGTCTACGCCGACGGTATTCGCCTTAGTAAGGGTGGATTTAAGACTTTCTTCAAAAAATGGACCCTCCGCCAACACGTTAAGGACTCACTTAAATACAGTTGGAACCACATGCTTAAGGGAAATCCGCGGAAATAACCTGATTAACGCTCAGGCGTCAGATCATCCAAAGTAACAGGAGTCCCACCATCATCGAAAATTGAAGCATGACGCAGAGTACGTATCATCGCACGAACAGCCTGATATAGCACAATATCCCCCTTCATTGAGTCCTCCAAAGCAGTTTCACCCTCCGGTGGTCTAATTGAGGTAAAGCTTATCTCGGAATTGTATCCACCATGTGATGTTTGTACGGACCTACATTTCTCAATAACAATTTGAATCATATATTGCCTAAGAGATACCACAATATCTTCAGCATTACATTGAACTTCTGCCGTAGCAGGTAATGCCCTTGTAATAGTCGGGCCACAAGCAGTGGCTTCTAGTGGTGAAAAAACACGGAGGCTCATTTATTTATGGCTAATGGAGCGAAATTATATAACTCTAAAAGACATAGGTCAAGCAATGCCAACAAACTGGCATCAAACAGTCACATCTTCCTTTGTTTCCAAAGGCATTTTAATCTTCACTTCCAAATTCGAACTCCCTGCATTCATACCTAGTTCGTGTTCGCGAACAATGACGGAGGCCCTGTGCAAGCTTTCGAAGGTTCCCGCGTCAATCCACTCCCCTTTTACAATCTCCGCAGATAACTTTCCATCAGCTAAATAAAGATTGTTGAGATCGGTAATTTCATACTCTAGACGAGCTGATGGCTTAATTTTCTCAGCATATTCAACCACCTTGTCATCATAAATATAAAGCCCTGTCTGAGCATAATTCGACTTTGGATTAGCTGGCTTTTCCTCAATGCTCAAAACTTTTCCCGCATCATCCATCTCAATCACACCAAAACGCTCAGGATCGTGTACTTCTTTGACGAAAATCTTTGCTCCTTCTTTATGGTTAGCAATCACCTCAGAAAAGTCATCAGTAAAAATGTTGTCCCCCAGAATCAGAGTGCAGGCATCACCTTTAATGAATTCCTTACCAATAATAAAAGCTTCAGCTATTCCGCTTGGCTTATCTTGGATTTCGTAGGTAAAACGAGCACCAAATTCCTTTCCAGAACCAAGAAGATTCAAAAAGTCCCCACTTCTTTCAGGGGCTACAATGATCAAAATATCCTTAATACCAGCCTTAAGAAGGGTGTTTAAAGGGTAATAGATCATCGGCTTATCGTAAATCGGCAAAAGCTGCTTACTGGTCACCTTTGTAAGCGGATGCAATCTGGTTCCAGAGCCACCGGCTAGAATGAATCCCTTCATATAACAGGTTAAGAGTAATACAACTTAACTTTCTTTTCGATTTCTGTCAATGATATCGGCGACGCATCAGCCTTATCACGCTCCTTCCATTCAGCTGAATTTGCCTCGAGGGTTCGATTCGAAACAAGTAAACGAACTGGAATACCAATCAAATCCGCATCTGCCAGCTTAACACCAGCTTGTTTACCTCGGTCGTCGTAAAGCACTTCAATTCCTGCTTTTTCAAGTTCATCATGAAGCTTATCAGCAGCCTTAATCACAGCTTCATCCTTACCCAAACTGACCAAATGCACCTGGTAAGGAGCAATGACCTTGGGCCAAATAATGCCTTTTTCGTCATTTAATTGCTCCACAACAGTCGCCAATGTCCGACCGATTCCAATGCCATAACAACCCATGTAATAGGGCTTCTCTTTGCCATCTTGATCGGTAAAGAGGGCATTCTTCATAAGAGTCGTATAGTGTGTTCCCAGCTGGAAGATATTAGCCACCTCAATCCCCCGCCCTTCGCTAAGAAGCTTGCCGTCCTCTGTCTGACAATCAGCAGGTGGTAGAGCAATATCAGTCATCTCATCCACCGTGAAATCACGCTCATAGTTCACATTGAGCGTGTCTTTCTGGTATTCATCGGCCCCCGTATAAAAGTTTCGGACTGTTTTTAATGAAGGATCACCAATCTTCTTAATCTTGAGTTTTAACGGAGACACAAAACCAACTACAGAATCCAACTCCTTAATCTCTTCCACCGTAGCAGCCCGAAGAGTATGACAGCCAAGTGCATGCTTCAGCTTGATTTCATTAACATCCAAATCACCCCGAAGTGAAGTCATCACCTTTTCGCCGGTATCGGTCACATAAACGATACTCTTGATCTGACGCCAAGCAGGTTGGCCATAAAGTTCCACACCGGCAGCAATTGATGTACCACGTGGTGCATGCTTGACCTCCATCGGCAGTAGCTCCTCGTCTTCGTTCATCATCTCGCGCTTAAACACGGCGACTTCCTCGTGAGCAGCATAGCTTTTGTCTGCAGTGGTCAAATAACGGCTTTCTCCAGCCTC
>JAJDCF010000090.1 GCA_029260955.1 Patescibacteria group bacterium
CTCCACCAGGAGTGGCAGCTGCAGATGAGGTAATACCGGTAGCATTCCATGCACTAGCCTGCCCCCATACTATAGTTGGCACTGTTTCTGACATGGTTACTTCAATATTTGTTGCTGAGGTGGCTCTTGCAGAAACGAAGACAGGAGCTGCAGCATCAGTGGACGTCAGCGAAGTAGTGGAGGCCAAAATGTTGCCGCTTAGGTCATTTATGCTACCTGTTTGCTCTATTTTGAAAGCATAGTCGGTTTTATTTGTGTCGATAGTGTCACCGTTTCCGTCCGCTCCTACTCCAACGTAGATATATTTGTCGTTTGCAACATTGATAAGTGTTCCTGATGTTGGTGCAGTAGTGACGGTTTCCACTAACTCAATCCCTGTTGTAGCACTTATACCAGCTTCATAATCACCAGCCGAAACAGTGGAATCAAGAATTGCTTCTGAGTATTCTACCCGAACGAAATCTACTGTTCCGTCACCATCGTTATCGAGGGTGGTTGAGGTAATATAAACTGGATCTACTGCATCCGCAATGTTGGTCGCAGTTGTTGTGGCTACCTGGTTTCCATCCGCATCAGAAATCTCTCCAGCAACGTGATCGGTATATTGCAGAGTAGGGGCTGTTACGTGAGATGTAATGTATTGATCACCATCTGTGCCCATGGTAAACGTGGTGATTGCCGTTCCAGTTTCAGATCCTCCATTGTATGTACCACCTGTAATAAGGGAATTTGTGATGTCGTTGGCAACGTAAGTAAAATCAGTCAGGTTTGCCGTGTTGGTAACAATGTTTTCAGAAAAGGTGATTGATATTCCATCTACGTTAGTAGCACTTGATGCGGTGTATGTGTAGCTGGTAGCAAAAGGGCTGGCTACGTCCGTAAGCGGAATGCTCGTATCGTTTTGCATGACGTTGGTGCCGTCGGTAACGTTGCCATTATTGACGTATGCCCAAACAGGCTCTGTGCTGCCATTTACACCGGTTTCGTTTGCATCGGCCGTAAAATATCCGTCTTCTATGTCGTAACAAGTAATCGTGGCGGTGCCAGTACCCGTGCAATGGCGAGGTAGAAAATCACCCCCCAAAGTTATATCGCCTGGTGTTGTGAAGTTCCAATCGGCGGCGTCGTAAGCAAAAGTGACCGATTCAGAGAAGCCTAGTATAACCGAATCGATCGTGCCATCGGTGTTCCCATCGTCATAAGTAGAACTTGTAATGATTGGAGCAGCACCATCAGTGGACGCCACTGCTGTAAACGTGCCTGAGGTATTACCATCCGAGTCATCTATGCCAGTTGTTTGCTCTATAAGAAGTCCGTAATTGGTTCTGTCAGCTACAATTGTTTCGCCGCTAGATGCCACCCCTATGTAAATGAATTCATCATCGACTACATCAGCAGCTGGCACTCCAGAGCTAAAGGTTTCTGTAATATTCCCCGATGTAGTAGCGTCGATGCCGGCTTGAAAATAACCAGCGGACACAGTGCTGTCATCCACATCCTCAGAATATTCGATTCTGATGTAATCTACGACTCCATCATTGTTGTTGTCGAGTGTGGTGGAGGCAACATAAGCAGGGGCTGCCTTATCGCCCTGTGTCTCAGCTATCTGAGACCCAATTACACCGGTATCCCTAAGGCTATTGAGGGTTCCAAGGTTGGCATAGGTAACTACTGGCTCTGTTCCGCTACTCGCACCGGTTTCGTTAGCATCGGCCGTTACCGTGAGATAGACTACGCCATCTGAAGAATCACACTCTCCTTCTCCTGTTTGTGGGTCTTCAGGATCAGTATTGTCAATTCCAATAATACTGATGTTTATATCACCTGGTACAGTTATTGACCAATCTGCCGGGTCGTAGAGGCACCTACTAAGACTGTCGTCGAAAGTCCACTTTAAGTGATCAACTGTTCCATCTCCATCAACATCGAGGTAATCAGAGGTATTTAGTTGATCTTGCACTGCATGTACAAGTGTCGAAGGCAAAGCAAAAACCCCTATCAAAAATAAGAGGGTGAAAGACAAGTATAGAACCTTTGCAAATTTTGAATACTGGAACGTCTTCGTCACTATTTTTATTTATATTTATTCTTTTAATTTTTAGCATACATATAGGTGTAGTGTCAAAGATTCAGAAGCTATTGACAAGATTAAAAAGTGTATGATAGATTTATTCACCTTTGTTTGTTGATTATATTTTATGTCTGAAAAAATAGGTTCTAGAACGGTTCACGTAGAGGCCAGCATGAACGTAGTTATTGCTGACTTTAAGGATAAAGCCAAACAGGCTGGAAGTAATGATTATCATGTCGCTGTTGAACTCACTGAAGCAGAACTTAGGCTTACAGGTGCAGCATTTATCGCTGCTGCAAGAGAAGCTCTTATGAAAACGCTTCTTATAGGCGATAAGGTCATGATTTATAGAAATGGCATTATTGTGCCCTCTGAAGATACTCAGACCCTTGGATTTCTTACTAAACCAGACAACATTGAGTTGAAAGATATATGGCGTCCGGCTGAGGCTGCATAATTGTTCTTGACAGAATATTAGAATAATACTAGAATAAGTCCCCTAACCAATTAAAGTTTCATATTATGTCCAAATTTACACGATTCCTAAGTGTCCTACTACTTGCCCTTATTCTGGCTCCTGTAACCCTTGCAGACGAAGATCAGCCTATTCAAATCAAGTCTGCTATGGTCGAAACAGAAAATAGTCGCGTAGTGGGTAAAGTGACAATTTGTAACAGCGAAGACGAACGTGTTCGTTTTACTTTGGATGTGAAAAACCTTACCATCAAGACTTTTTATAAACGTAAACTTTCTGTTGCTAGCAACGATTGTGCAACTCTAAAGCTTCGCTTCACCAGAAATTTTGCCCAGATGTCTAATATTGGAGATGAAGTTGAGTTCGTTGCAAAACATGTTCGTGGACTTCGATCTAGAGACAAATATGACTTCTCTGATGTATACACTACCGAGGTAGAAAAAGGAAAAAGAGACCATGCTGGTTGCGCTGATCAAGAGATTGAAGATGGTGTATTCGACGCCTGTGACATGGACTTTCTTTACCACCTACCATCTGGACTGCGTGTTAAGATTTTGGATCACAATTCCGACTACGTACTGCTAAGGCTCACCCACATTGAGTGGGGTGGTGTTAAAGAAATGCGTCTATACAAAGGCCGAACGAAAAAGATCCGTTCAAATTACGATCAGCTTAAACGTCTTGAGCTCACCAATGTTTATGGCGAGAATAAGAAAAATTTATACCTAAAGATTGATTCTGCCTCTTAAATATGACCGATAGATATTCTCCTTCACCAAATATTGGGCTTCGTGTTAGTACAAAGCTTCAAGATGGACAAAGTGTTGTAACTGCCACTTTTTACGACGAAAATGATGACCATGCTTCACCCGCATACCCTCTTGGCGCAAGGGAATTAGGCTATGATGGACTCTATGAAAAAGCTGGTACTTTGATTGACGAAGCTATTGAGCGAGGACAAGTACTCCCAGAAACCAGAGAGGCATTACTTCATCAGTTTAGATCTGGCTGTGTCATGCTGTTACAGGGACGCTGAGCGGCTAATAACTTCCTAATACCTTAAGCTTAGCCACCTTGGCCTTAATGCTTGTGAGCACGGCTTGGGTTTTTTTGTTGCCTGTATTTCCGTCAAAATCTATGTAAAACACATACTCACCGTGCACTTTGACACTTGGTCTGGATTCTATTTTTGCCAAATTGATTTTGGCCTCAGCGAAAGTCTGTAAAACAGCATTTAGCGATCCGGGTGAGTCCTTTTTAAAGTGGAAAGCGATGGAGATTTTTTTGGCCTTTGGTGTTGATTTGCTGACAGGACCTTTTTTAATCAGGGCGAAGTAAGTCGTGTTGTTTTTATCATCTTGTATCGACTCTTTGATGAGCTTTAAATGATGGACTTCCGTGGCTGTCGGAGAGGCAATGACCACCGTTCCTTCTTTGTCTTCACTGAGCATTCGATCTAGGGCTGCCGTTGTGCTAGACATTGGAATTAGCGTGGCATCTGGGCAGTTTTTTTTGAGGAATTGCCTTGCCTGAAGAAGTGGTTGAGTATGGGAATAAATGGCCTTAATTTTTTTAAGTGAGCACTTTACAGTGCTGGCCAGATTTAGCTTTATTGGAAACCCCATTACTTGCTCTACATGCACATTACTTTCGTATAAATCATCTAAGGTTTCTCGGATGGAACCACTGGTAGTGTTTTCGATAGGAACGAGGCCAGCCTTCACCTTTCCATCTGCTACCAATTCAAAGACTTCGGTAATGGACAGGGCAAACCAGGGATTTGCTTTTTTGTCGAAACGCCTGAGCGCTAGATCAGAGTAAGTATTCTGGGGGCCCAAAATAGCAATGTCCGAACGCTTTGGCTTTGTCTCTCGTCTGAATAATCTGGATTTTTGGGGTAATTTTAGGTGTCTGAGCAAACGGTCACTCTCATCCATGGCAATTTTGGTGAAATGCCCTAGGTATTCGGTATTTTTTTTGAAAAATTTTACATTGTCTTTGAATTTCTTTCTTTCGATTGTTTCGGCAAGCTCCCGGCAGCTTTTTAAGTAGGATTCAACTGCCTTAATGTTCATAGAATTGGAGAGCTGAATATTGGCATAAAGCTTTGGGTCTTGATTTAGAATGCGGCCCATCATATAAAGCTCCAACATGTAAACAGGGCTGGGGTATTTTATGAATTCTTTGATGGGAATACCGGATTTTCGAAGCGCATCAGCGAAAGCAATGTGAGAAAAGTGTGTGAGGGTTTGAATGTAGGACATGAGTTCATCGTGCTTCTTATGAGTGAGTTCGCGCACAATAGCACCGTTCTTTTCAAGTAAGTTCTTGAGCCACATTTGCCCTAGCTTTCCTTTGCCCGGACAAATAATAATAACCTGCCCATCAAGATTAACTGTAGGGCCAAAAAGTGGATGACAACCAAGATAAGAAGCCTTTGTCTTTTTTAGGCTCTCCATGGGAGAAGCCTTTACAGAGGTTAGGTCCATGAGCATTCCGGTTCTTTTAACCAAAGGTGCCACCTCTTGAATCACCTCCTTGGTGCGGTCGATGGGGACTGAAACAATGACCAAATCCGCCTTCTGGGCCAGTGCCTTATTGCCGAGCTTGGTGCCAACGTCACTGATGATGACTTCGTAACCATTTTTTTTGAAAAAGTTGGCAAAATAATTGCCCATTTTTCCTTTACCGCCAATGATTCCTACGATTGGTTTTATCATCTTATATTGACAAGGATTATACCAAATACGATCACTGCCATACCAACAATATTTATTGCTGACAGATGTTCTTTAAAGACAAAATGACCCATTAGAGTTACCAGAATAATGGTCAGAGCAATCCAAAGTATATTGGCGATGGCGACGCCTTCGTATCTTAAAGAGAGCGCGAAAAAATAGCCAGCTGCACCAAAGCCCAAAACGGTCAGTGCTAAATAAATCGGCTTACTCCTCAAAATCCATAGTTTTCCTGTGTATTCAGCAAATACATCAAGAAGTGCGATGGTAACAATCAACAAATAAAACTTGGCCATAAACAATTTTGGTCACAGCCATCATTCTATCAGATATCAGCCACCCATGAAAATCTATCTTTTCCTATCTTTCTTTTTCTCGTCTTTCTTATCACTCTTTCTGTCATCTCCGTGCTTTTTTGCATCATTTTTCCTCTCTCCTTTTT
>JAJDCF010000010.1 GCA_029260955.1 Patescibacteria group bacterium
GAAATTGAATAACAAAAAAAACCACTCTTAGAAGCGGGGTTCTTAATTTGTTTAACGTTTAGCCCACTGAGGTGCTCTACGGGCTCTTTTAAGGCCGAATTTCTTCCTTTCTTTGACTCTTGAGTCTCGAGTAAGGAAACCAGCTTTCTTAAGCTGAGGACGAAGTTCTGGGTCATATTCGAGGAGTGCCTTAGAGATACCATGACGAACCGCATCAGCCTGAGAACTAACACCACCTCCTGTTACCAAAGCCGTGATATCAAAAAGCTTCATAGCATTAGCAAGCTTAAGAGGAGCCTTCACACTAGGAATGAGCTCTCCAAAGAAGTAATCGGTAATATTCTTGTTATTTACAATAATCTCCCCTTTTCCATTTTCATACAAACGAACGCGAGCTACTGAAGTCTTTCGCTTTCCGTTGGCATAGAAGTAATGCCCGTCCTTCTTCATAAGAGCATTCTTGTCTTCGGTGTTTTCTGCTTTCTTATCTTCAGCCATGAGTGAGATTAAATTTTAAGGGTAATAGGATTTTGGCCAGAATGTTTGTGTTCCTCACCTGCATATACATGAAGTTTGGCCATAATATGCTTCTTTAATCGATTTTTTGGAATCATACCAGCAACAGCCTCAGTCAAAATTCTTTTAGGATGCTTCTCTTTGATCGTAGCGTAAGGCACACGCTTCAAATGACCAAGATAACCGGAGTGGCTAATATACTCTTTCTGAGATTCCTTCTTACCGGTCAAACGAACCTTTTCTGCGTTGATAACAACTACATAATCTCCCATATCCATATGAGGAGCAAAACTAGGCTTGTTCTTTCCACGAAGTACTACAGCAATCTCGGTAGCAATACGTCCAACCACCTTATCAGTGGCATCAACGATGTACCATTTCTTGTCAGATTTAGACTGAACCTTTGGTGTAAATGTTTTCTGAGTCATAATTAGGGCTTTCTATTATACCAATTCAATTTGAACCATGGGAGCCGCATCTCCCGCTCTGAATCCAAGTGGGATAATACGGAGGAAACCAGAGCTTCTTTCTTTGTAACGTTCGAGTAACTCACGAGTCAGCTTCTTAGTTGCATTCTTATCCATCAGATAAGCATTCAAGGTGCGAGTAGCTAAAGGAAGATCTTGAGACTTAGCTTTGTTAATTAACTTTTCTACAATTGGCTTAACGAGCTTGGCCTTACTTTTGGTCGTTTTCACTTTCTCGTAGAGAATAATGCTGGTAGCAAGGTTTCTGGTCATCGAATTTAGATGAGCTTCGTCTCTATTAAGCCTTTTGGATTTTACTCTGTGTCTCATGGAATATTAGGTCTAGGGTTCTTAAGATAATAATTCACCAATGTCACTTCCATCATCCTGAATGGCCAAGCCACGGGTAGCCAATGCATCAGCCACTTCGGTCATAGCCTTCTTACCAAATCCTCGGAAGTTAGATAATTTGCTAGGTGTGCACTTAACAAGCTGTTCAATGGACCCAATGCCACCATTGATCAAAGCATTAAGTGTACGTGGAGAGAAATTCAGAATTTCAATAGGTGTGTAAGTCTCTTTCTTGGACTCCTCTTCCTGCTCCTCGACTTCTTTCTCCTTAACTGTATCAACATCTGAACGGAAATCAGGCTCTACATCATCTTCATCCATAAGGAAGAGATCAAAATAAGACTTGAGCACACTAGAAGTGAACTTAAGAGCGTCATCAGGAGTAATTGAGCTGTTTGTCTCAATCTCGATCATCAAGTTGTCCAAGTTTGTCATCTTACCTACACGAGCACTGGTCACATCGTAACGCACCTTAATAACAGGTGAGTAGATAGCATCAATTTGAATGAGCCCAATATCTTTCTTATCTTTTTTGCGAAGCGTTGCAGGAACATAGCCCACACCCTTTTCTATCACCAATTCCATATTCAGTTTTGCTCCTTTCTTTGTGATATGAGTGATAACTAGATCTGGATTCAGAATTTCGATATCACTGGAATGCTCAATGTCCTTAGCCGTCACAGGACCTTCTTTACTAACAGAAATCTTGACGGTCTCAGGATCTTTAGAATGCTTATTAATTTGAACGAGCTTTAGATTGAGAAGAATATCCAACATACTATCCTGTACACCGGCAATAGTAGAATATTCGTGGGTGATACCATCTATTTTAGCAGCTGTAATAGCCGCACCTGGCAAAGATGAAAGTAAAACTCTACGAAACGCATTACCCAAAGTCATGCCATATCCAGATGGCAAAGGGCTGATGCTGAAAACTGCGCGATTCTTATCACTTGATTCGATTTTGATCTTAGGCAAACCGATCTCTTCTTGGATAATATGCATAGCATTTGGATTAAATAATTAGCGGGAGTAGAACTCCACAATGAGCTGGCTATCAATGCTCTTTTCCAAATCGTCTTGCTCTGGAAGCGCCAGTACTTCCAAAGACAGTTTTTTCAAATCAACTTTCAGCCATTTAGGAGAGAAATCCTTGACTGAATCCAAATCTGCATAAAGGGGAGACTTTTTGAACTTTTCTACAATTTCAATCTTGTCTCCTGGACGAACAAGAATGGATGGAATATCCACTCGTCGACCGTTGAGCTTAAAGTGACCATGAGTCACCATTTGGCGAGCTTGAGGTCGGGTCACAGCTATCTGTGATACGTAAATAATGTTATCAAGCCTTCTTTCAAAAAGTCGTAGGAAGTTCTGACCAGTATCACCAGGTTGGGACATAGCCTTCTTCATGTAATTAGATGACTGTTTCTCAGAAACTCCGAAAATGTATCGAGCTTTCTGCTTTTCGTCTAACTGACGACCATATTCACTTTTCTTAGAAAACTTAGCACCGTGTACTCCAGGCTTACTCTGACGATTTCTGAGAATCTTTGTGTACTTTTCGGTACCGAAGAGATTGACTCCTAGTCTTCTGCACAGCTTTGCTTTAGGTCCAGTGTATCTCATAAATATTTTATAGATTAAATGCGCCTTGCCTTCTTCTTTCTACAACCATTGTGAGGCTTAGGCGTTGTATCAAATATAGCCATCAGTTCCAAGCCTGCTGCCTGAAGCCCACGCACAGATTGTTCGCGGCCAGTACCCACACCCTTTATATATACCCTTACCTTCTTAACTCCGTAAGGAGCTGCTTTTTCCATCAATTTCTCAGCAGTTATTGTAGCTGCATAAGGCGTAGACTTTCTTGAGCCCTTAAAGCCACTGGCACCAGCACTTGCCTGGGCCAAAACTTTGCCATCAAGGTCTGTCAGGGACATGAGTGTGTTGTTGTAAGAGGCCGTAACATATACGTTCGCCTCAGGAACCATCTTCCTTACCTTCTTTGAACTCTTTTTCACGACTTTATCAGCCATAATAATTTATAGTAATTAACCTGTATTATTTCTTAGCAATTTTGAGCTTTCCGCTACCCATAGTCTTCTTTTTACCACGTTTAGTTCGGGCATTAGTTTTAGTACGCTGACCACGGACAGGCAGATGCCTGCGATGGCGAAAACCTCGGTAGGTACCAATTTCTTGTAAACGCTTGATATCATCACCAGTTTGCCTCCTAAGATCACCCTCGGTAATAATCTGTCCAACTGCATCACGAATCTTCTGCTCCTCATCAGGAGTCAAATTCTCAACCTTGGTGTCAAGATTAATTTTAAGCTGATTTAATAGCTTCTTACTCGTATTTCTTCCGATTCCATAAACATAAGTAAGAGCAATTTCTATGCGTTTTCCCTTGGGTAGATTCACACCGGCAATTCTTGCCATAACTGTAAGAAAAATTAAATAAAAGCGTCAATTAACGTTTTAGCCCTGTCTTTGTTTATGTTTTTTGGAGCGGGGACAGATAACTCTGACAACCCCCTTTCTTTTGATTACTCGGCAGTATTCACACATTTTCTTTACGGATGCTCTAACTTTCATGGCGATCAGATGTTGATAAAAAAACTATTGAGTCTTTCTGACGGTGGGTTGTCTGTAAATGATTCGCCCTTTTGTCAGATCATAAGGGGTCATTTCGACCGTCACGACATCTCCTGGTAAAATTCGGATGTAATTCATTCGGATCTTGCCAGAAATGTGTGCAGTAATTGTATGGCCTTTATAATTGTCTCCAATTAGCTCAACCTTGAAATTCGCATTAGAAAGGGCTTCAACGACCTTTCCCTCTACCTCGATTACTTCCTTGGCCATAAATAAATTGATTTACGTGAGCGTAAGCTGTAATAGCTTACATAATCAAAGCCGCGATATCAAGCGAATTTAGGGCTTTTTTCTTTTTATCTAGACAAAACAATATTTTATTTTAATATGCCAAAATTTCATGCCCAGTTTCAGTGACCAAAACAGTCTCTTCAAAATGAGCTGAAAGGCTTTTGTCTGCGGTAAAAAGCGTCCATTTGTCCTTAGCCGTCTTAATGTCACCGTAACCCATGGACGAAATCGGTTCAATCGCCAAAACCATCCCTGGTTTCATGGTAGGTCCTGTGCCCTTCACACCAGCATTCATGATTTCTGGAGGTTCATGTAGGTTATGACCCACTCCATGCCCCGTACACTCAATAACGGGCTCATAATCAAAGCGTTCCAAGGTTGCCTGTATGGCTGCAGAAATATCACCTATTTTGCCACCTGGGCGTACTTGCTTAACACCTTGCCTTAAAGACTCTTTGGTTACTTTGACAAACTGTCTAACTTCGTGAGGTACATCGCCAATGATAAAGGTTCTACAAGCATCTGTATGAAGACCTTTGTAATAAACACCACAATCGAGGCCAATAATATCGCCATCCTTTAAAACTCGATCAGAGGAAGGGATACCATGAACCGCCTCTTCGTTTATGGATGCACAAAGAGACCCTGTAAAACCACGATAGCCCTTAAAACCAGGCGTACAACCCTCATGGCTGCGAATAAACTTCTCAGCAATATCATCGAGCTCTTTGGTCGAAATACCAATTTTGACCGATTCAGCGAGTAGATCAAGCGTTTTAGTCAAAATACTGCCAGCATGACGCATGGCTTCGATTTCTTCCGATGTTTTTATGATGATATCTCCCATTTATGAGAATAGGTAACCTGCCTTCTCAATCATTTCTTCCGTTACATCTGGAATAGCCTGTTCTCCGTCCACCTCGATTAAACGGTCTCTTTTATAAAAATGTTGAATGACCGGCATAGTTTCAGTTTTGAAGTTGTGAATCCTCTTGCTGATGCTATCCAGGTTACTATCATCACTTCTGGTGACTAATTCACCACCACATTCACTACAAGATGCACCCTTATAAAAAGCCGGATAGATCTCCTTACAACCCACACACATTCGCCTTTTCGTTAACCTTTCAATAGCTTCATGTTCAGAAATCTTAATATCGAGAGCAAACGCATCTCGCCCATGGGAGCCAAGTAAAGCCAAAAGTGCCTCAGTCTGATGCATAGTTCTAGGAATGCCGTCAAAAAGAATATTCTGCTCCTTTGCCTCACCTTCCAAAAACCGCTCTACCACCTTCATAATAATCTCATCACTTACCAGATTCCCACTTTCAACGGTATCCTTGATCAAATTCCCCAATTCACTCTTGGAAGCGATCATAGTACGTAATGCTCCCCCCATCTCAAAAACCTTGAGCCCATACCGTTCAGCTAAAATCTTGCCCTGAGTCCCTTTCCCAGACCCTTGCATTCCAAACAATATAATGTCCATGGGAGTTATATTAAAGGTTTCAGAAACTTAGTATAGCTTGTCATAATCGTGCATCACCAACTGAGAGTCGATCTGACGAATGAGCTCAAGAACTACTCCAACCACGATAATCAAACCGGAACCAGTAATAATAAGGTCACTGGAAGATAGAGTGGTGTACTTTGTAAACAAAATAGGTATAACTGCCACTGCAGCAAGGAAAGTACCTCCAAAGAGGTTCAGATGACTGGAAACTCTCGCTAAGAAGTCAGCCGTTTGAGAACCCGGACGAATACCAGGGATAAATCCTCCACGCTTCTGAATGTTCTCGGCAACTTGTTCTGGATTAAATGTAACACTGACGTAGAAATAGGAGAATGCGACGATCAGAAGGAAGTAAACAACCATGTAAACATATGTCGGATTGGTCGCGTCAAAGTATCTCAGAATGAAATCAGCTACTCCTTGCAATCTAGCAGAGGCGGAAGCCCTAAAAAACTGAGCAACCACTGATGGGAAGGTCATCATGGAGATAGCGAAGATGATCGGGATCATTCCTGCCTGATTCACACGAATAGGAAGACCCGCTTTTTCACCCTTACCACCCGTAGCTCGCGTGGCATAAGTAATGGGGATATTTCGCTGCCCTTCAGCAACAATCACCACAAACATAAGCATGACGACGGTGAGTATGACAAAAACAATGAAATGGCTCAATTTAGTGGTATCTCCACCCTGCGCAATCCCAAGCATACGACCCACAATGGTCGGCATACCAGAAATAATACTGGCGAAGATCAAAAGACTAATACCGTTCCCAAGTCCACCCTCAGTAATGAGCTCACCGAGCCACATCAAAAATAGCGTACCCGCTGTAACAATGATCATAATAGGAATAACAACTGTAGGATCAGTCACGCTAGAGATAAGCGGTGCACCAGCACCTTGAGAACTCTGATTCAAAAGAATGATCATCCCGTAAGACTGCAAAAGAGCAAAAGGAATAGTAAGTATGCGAGTGTACTGATTGATTTTTCGTCGTCCTTCCATGCCTTCTTTTGAAAGCGCTTCAAGCTTAGGAATAACCACGGTCATCAGCTGAAGAATAATAGAGGCATTGATATAAGGTGAAAGCCCCATGAGTACGATGGAAAAGCTTTCCATTGATCCACCCGTCAAAGCCGAGAACACACCAAGAAGATCATTCTGCTGAAAGATGTTATCAAGGGCAGCAAGATTAACTCCTGGCACAGTGATATGAGCCGCTAATCTAAAAACAATCAAGATAAATAGCGTAAAGAGAATCTTCTTTCTAAGGGTCTTTGATCGCCAGATTTGATGCAGATATTTAAACAAAGTGGGGGGGGAGTTATTGATTGTTCAAATTAAAGAACTTTACCGCCAGCAGCAATTACCTTTGCCTTGGCTGTCTTGGAAGCCTTTTGCACTTTAAGTACAATCTTTTTGGCCAATTTTCCATTACCAAGCACTTTAACAGGAACGTCTTTCTTAGCGACAAGTCTCTTTTCGAGAAGAGTCTGGATATTCACTTCAGTACCATCTTTAAAGTCATTGAGGCTGCCAACATTGACGACCTGAAAAATTACCTTATTTGGATTATTGAAACCTCGAAGCTTAGGTAGCCTGCTAATAAGAGGGGTTTGCCCCCCTTCAAAACCTGGGCGGACATTACCACTCTTTCTTTGTCCTTGTCCTTTACACCCGCGGCCACAATAAGTACCGCTACCAGAGGCATTGCCACGTCCAACACGCTTTCGCGTCTTTGTGGAACCTACCTTTGGTTTCATTGCATTGAGCTTCATAATTAAGTTTTCTTAGAGTTATCTTCAACTAGGGTTTTATCTTTCTTATCGGCTTTTTCTTCTTTCTTTACACTCTTGCCATCCTCCTTGGCTTCGCCCCTTCGACCTTGTTCATCAAGGGGTGTATCCTTCTTCTCAACCTTCTCTACTTTTTTCACCTCAACTTTCTTTTGTGACTCTTTAACAGGTCGTAGAGCCTTAAGAGCTCTCATTGCAGCCTGAGCTGTAACAAGCGTATTTCTTGTGCCAATATTCTTACTAAGAACATTCTTTACGCCAGCCAAGTGCAGAACTTTACGTAGACTACCACCTGCAATTACACCAGTACCAGGAGAAGCAGGAAGGATAATCATCTGAGCAGCTTTATACTTAACCTTTACAGCATGAGGAATGGTATCTCCTTTCGTAATTGGAACATTGATCAAGTTTGCCTTAGCTCTGGATACAGCCTTGTGAATACCGGTCACCACCTCGGAAGCTTTTCCGACACCAACGCCAACACGCCCTTTCTTGTCGCCAATGGCCACAGTAACGCGAAAACGTAAGCGGCGTCCACCTTTAACCACGCGGGTTACACGAGCTATTTGCAACACTTCCTCTTCGAACTCTTTAGGTTCTTTGTCGCGTCCACCTGATCTTCTTGAATTCTTTTTAGCCATTTAATACTTGATACTTAATAAGTTAAAATTTTAGCCCACCTTCACGAGCTCCTTCTGCCAAAGATTTGACCCTACCATGATATAGGTAACCAGAGCGATCGAAAACACAAGCTGTAATCTTTTTGGCCTTTGCCTTCTTAGCCAGCTCCAAACCAATCTTCTTAGCCAGTTCGACTCCGCTACCCTTCTTTTCTTTAACGCTTGAACTGGAAGCAAGAACTTTACCGGTTGTATCATCAATCAACTGAGCATAAATGCTTTTGAGACTGCGATGTACAGAAAGCCTTGGACGAGCCGCTGTTCCAGAAATTTTGGCACGGATTCTTACTTGTCTTCTTCTTCGTTGCTGTAGATTAGATGGTTTCATCTGAATATATAATTTAGTTTAACTTTACTTAGCAGCTCCTGCAGCTGACTTACCAGCCTTTCTTGCTACATATTCACCAACATAGCGAATACCTTTGCCCTTATAAGGCTCCGGAGGTCTAAAGCTGCGAACATTGGCAGAGAACTGACCAACGAGCTGCTTGTCGATACCAGTAACAACCAAGGTGTTCTTAGCCTCTTTATCCATTTCTGCAGTAAGTCCTTCTGGGACAGTAAGTTCAATGGGGTGAGAGAAGCCAAGATTGAGTGTAAGCTTTTTACCTGATATCTGAGCACGATAACCTACTCCGATAATCTCAAGTCGCTTCTCAAATCCAGTAGATACACCGATAACCATATTGGCAATCAGAGCCCTTGTAAGACCATGCAAGCCTCTCACATGAGGCTCATCTGAGTCTCGTTTTACACGAATTCCCTCGTCATCTTTTGTAACTGTAATAGCTGGATCAAAATCCATTTCCAATTCACCCTTCGACCCCTTCACTTTAACGTGCGTACCATCTAAGGTCACTTCGACGCCACTTGGGATTACAATGATTTGTTTACCGATTCTAGACATTATTTAGATTAATTGATTAGTTATTACCAAATTTCACATAATAGCTCTCCTCCCAAACCAGTCTTACGAGCTTCCATTGTTGTCATCACACCCTTAGGAGTAGATATAACACCAATCCCATAACCATTCAGAACTGACTTAAGCTCTCCTTTCTTCACATAAATCCTTTGGCCAGGCTTACTGATTCGCTTTAGGTGCATTTCTTCATAAGCTGTATTCAATACAATTTCGATATGATCAAAACTGCCCACCTTAATGACCTTATAGTCATTAATATATTTGTTCTTCTTCAAAACCTCGAGTATAGCTATTTTAAGTTTAGAGTAAGCCACTACAGTCTTGGAGTGTTTTGCTTTTACAGCATTCCGAATTCTTGTGAGAAGATCTGCGATCGGATCAGTAACCATATGAACTAAAATTTAGATTTTTAAACTTAATATTTTCAAACTACCAACTGGACTTCTTGATACCCATAATCTCGCCCTTAGAAGCCAGTTCACGGAAGCAAATACGGCAGATTTCGAATTGTCGTAGGTATCCACGTGGCCTACCACATAGCTTACAACGATTGTAAGTTCTCACCCATTTAGCGGGTTTCTTCCCGTTTATAAGGGCGTTTTTCATCTTTCGTTGTCTTCGAGCCGTCTTGACTATCAGTGCTTTTCGAGCCATCTGAATAAATAGATTAGATATTATTGCTGATTTTCTTTCTTAAAAGGGAATCCAATTTGAGTGAGAAGGGCACGGCCTTCGTCATCGTTCTTAGCGGTAGTAGTAACTGTCACTTGAATTCCATGAACATTCAGAACATTGTCAGGATTGATCTCGGGGAAAACAAGTGCTTCTTTGAAGCCAATGGAGTAATTACCATTACCATCGAACGACTTGGGATTAAGACCTCGGAAATCGCGCACGCGGGGAAAAACTATGTTTACCAAACGGTAAATGAATTCGTACATATTCTTTCCTCGAAGCGTGACTGTAATACCTGTTGGCATACCTTCTCTGAGCTTGAAATTAGAAATAGCCAACTTTGCCTTTGTTACGACTGGCTGTTGACCAGCAATCTTCGCCACATTAGCAACTACATCAGAAAAGTCCTTAGTATTTTTGGTCAAGGTTCCGATTCCCACGTTCAGCTTAATCTTGGAAATCCTTGGGACAGCCATCATATTTTTGATACCAAGCTCCTTTTGGAGCGCTGGAACTACGTCTTTGTTGAATGTATCGTAATAGGACATAAATAGAATGATATTATTTCTTCTTTTCGACTTTAGATTTTGCCTGCTCAACAGATTCATTGCATTTTTTGCAGACTCGGTACTTCTTTCCCTTGGTAGGAGTTTTATAGGCAACACGTGTAGCTTTGTTACAGCTTGGGCAGATCAGTTTTACATTAGAAACAGAGAAAGGTGCCTCGTATTGAAGCCTTTGACCAGCTTGAGTAGTCGTCTTTTTAATGTGACGAGTACGGATGTTTACCTTTTCAACAGTAACCCTATTCTGCTTCTGCAGAAGGCGCATCACTGTGCCGGTTTTACCCTTGTACTTACCAGCGGTAACCAATACTTTATCTTTAACTTTAATCTTCATAATTTATAGAACTTCAGGTGCTTGAGAAATAATTTTCTGATATCCGCGAGCTCTAAGCTCACGAGCGATGGGGCCAAAAACACGAGTCCCCTTAGGCATACCAGCGGCATCAACAATCACAACGGCATTGTCATCAAAACGAAGGTAGGAGCCATCTTTTCGGCGAATGTCTTTCCTGGTGCGAACCACCACACACCGTTGTACCGTATGGTTCTTAACCACACCCTTCACAGCAGCATGCTTCACAGCAACCACTATAAGATCGCCAATTCCAGCGTATCTTCTTTTAGAACCTCCCAGTACTTTTATGCACATCACTTTCTTCGCTCCGGTGTTGTCTGCAACATTAAGTAATGTTTGTGGTTGAATCATCTTGTTATATTAGCTAGCGACTTTCCATCGTTTAAGTTTACTAACAGGCTTAGTCTCAGAAATAGTTATGGCATCACCGATTTTGAACTTGGAAGTATCTTCCACATGAGCATAAAACTTTTTAGATATTTTATACCTCTTCTTGTACTTGGGGTGATTCCTGTAGGAGTCAACAGTCACTACAAGAGTTTTCTGCATCTTATTACTGGTGATTATTCCTGTCTTAGTTCGCATATAAACTTATTTAATTGGTTCTTTAATCGATTACATTAGACTTCTCTACCGCCTCTTCTAGGTCTAACTCTTTTAGAGCAGTCATGACGCGAGCAACATACTTGTTGTGCTTTGACACACTAGCTGTATCTTTGTCATGCTTCGTTTTAACCGTAATACCCTTTTTCATCTTAGCTTCACGAGCTACTTCCAACTCTTGTAAGAGCTCTTTTCTAGTCGATGATTTAAGTTCTTTATTGCTAAGCATGATTTATGATTAGTGGTGGCGTAGAACGATTTTAGTTTTAATAGGTAATTTTGAATCAGCCAGTTTAAGGGCCTTTCTTGCTAGCTCTTCAGGAATACCATCCATTTCAAAGATGATTTTTCCTGGTTTTACACGAGCTACATAGAATTCTACAGAACCTTTACCTGAACCCATCGGTACTTCGGAAGCTTTTCGAGTAATTGGAGTGTGAGGGAAGATACGAATCCAGACTTTACCCCCACGCTTGATCTCACGAGTCATAGCACGACGAGCCGCTTCAATTTGACGAGAAGTAAGTTCACCAGCCTGCATCGCCTTAAGCCCTATGGACCCAAAACTTACAGCATTGCCTCCCTTGGACAGGCCTTTTAGGGCCGACCTGGAACGGTGTAACTTCCTGTATTTTTGCTTCTTAGGTTGGAGCATTGATAAATATTATTTAGTTTTCTGCTATTAAGCAGCTTGCTTAAGATCATTCATAGACTCATCTTCTTGTGGGACTTCTTCAGTCTTAAGCTTTTTGATATGCTTAGTTTTCTTGAATATTAATCCACGGTAAATCCATACTTTAACACCGATAACACCGTATGTAGTATTAGCTGGCACATGAATGTAATCGATATCAGCGCGAAGAGTATGCAGAGGAATATTTCCTTCCTTGTAGATTTCACTTCGAGAGATCTCTACACCATTCAAACGTCCGGAGATGTGAATCTTTACTCCCTTTGCACCAGCCTCCATAGCCTTTCTGATACCCATCTTCACAGCACGACGATAAGCGACACGCCTTTCAATCTGTTGGACTACAACCTCAGCAATAAGCGGTGCAGCAAGATCAGGATCAGACACCTCGTGAATATTGATTTCAATATTCTGGTTAAATTTACGCTTAAGAATTTCACGAAGATCTTCGATAGCAACACCCTGCCTACCAATAATCAAACCTGGCTTGGCAGCACTAATGTTGGCAACAACTTTCTTAGCAGAACGTTCAATCTCAATTTTTACAACACCAGCATTCTTTAGCTTTTTGAATAGAAATTTTCTTAGTTCAAGATCGGCATGAAAGTTTTTGGCGTAATCCTTTCCTTCGGCAAACCATTTGGAATGCCAATTTTTTATAATGCCAATGCGCAGTGATGTAGGATTAACTTTTTGACCCATTTAAATATGGAATTAAGATGTTACTTATCTTCCTTGACCTCTTTCTTTTTAGCGACAGTTTTTTTCGGAGATTCCTTCTTGACCTCTTTCTTCTTTGGAGCGTCCTTTACAGGAGCCTCTGGAACAGTGCCATCAGCCATACCAACCTCGACAGAAATATGAGAAGTGCGTTTTCGAATTGGATGAGTACGACCACGAGAGATTGGAAGAGAACGTTTGTAGGTAGGCCCCTTTGTTACAAGGATCTGAGTGATATAAAGATCATCGATAGACTGCTTAAAGTTATTTTTCGCATTTGAAGCAGCCGAATGAACGACTTTATATAGAAGCGCAGCACCTTTTTTAGGCATAAATTTGAGAATATCTAGTGCATCGCTTACTTTTTTTCCACGTACCATACCAGCCACCAAATTGGCTTTTTTAGGGGAAATCCGAATTCTTCTTAAGTGTGCTTTCATTGTTATTTAGCTAGCTTACCGCCGTGAGATTTAAATTTGCGTGTTGGAGAGAATTCTCCGAGTTTATGACCAACCATGTTCTCGGTTACATAAACAGAAATGTGAGTTTTTCCATTGTGGACACCAAACGTGTGACCAACGAATTCAGGAGAGATAGTACATGCACGAGACCAGGTTTTGATAACCCTTTTTTGACCTGAAGCTTCCATCATCTGAACCTTCTTCAAGAGTCTTGGATCTAAGTAAATGCCTTTCTTTAAACTTCTGCTCATGACTTATAAATTATTTTTTCTTCTTACGTCGACCCTTGATAATAAGATGATCACTGTACCTTCCTCGTCGTCTTGTCTTAACGCCAAGTGCAGGCATTCCCCATGGAGTTTTAGGAGTTTTGGGGCTAATTGCTGTATGACCTTCACCACCACCATGCGGATGATCCGCAGCATTCATAGACTTACCAAGTACTTGAGGACGTCGACCCATTTTTCGCATACGACCAGCCTTACCAATTGTAACGTTGCCGTGATCAAGGTTAGAAACCTGACCAATAGTCGCATAACATTCTTTTGAAATGTAACGTACTGAACCTGATGGCAGAGTAATCTGAGCTAGTTCACCGTCTTGAGAGGAAACTTGGCCGGAAGATCCAGCAGATCTGATCATCTGAGCTCCCTTACCTACTTGGATTTCAACATCATGAATGCGGAAACCAACAGGGATATTGCCGATATGAACACGATTTCCAGGCTTGATCTTAGCTTTATGACTACAGATAACCTTGTCCCCCTCTTTAAGTCCATCAGGAGCAAGAATGTAGCGTCTCTCACCATCTGCGTAAAGCAGAAGAGCAATAAAAGCTGTTCGGTTTGGATCATATTCGACTGACTCTACCTTTGCAGGTACATCGAGCTTATCGAATCGCTTGTTGTCAATAACACGATAAAGTCTCTTTACACCTCCTCCTCTGTGTCGAACCGTAATGCGCCCCTGGTTGTTACGACCAGCCTTCTTAGAAATGGCAGTAGTCAAACCCTTTTGACGCTTTTTTGGAGACAGATCACTGTAATCAACAGTGCTCATACCTCTGCGTCCCGGCGTTGTTGGTTTGTACTTCTTAATTGCCATTACTTGGAAGATGTTTTTACCTTATTAAAATCGATTGATTGTTTAGCCTTTACTGTAACGATGGCTTTTTTGGATGCGTGGCGCTTAGTAATTGTTTTGCCACGACCCACCAAACGTTCTTTTTTGCGAACCGGAATGATATTCACAGCAACCACATCCACGCCATATGCCTTATTAACTGCTTTTGCAATTTCGACCTTAGTCGCACTGGAATGCACTCTAAACGTATATTTAGACTTTGTCTGAGCATTACTGCTCTTCTCGGTAACAATCGGTGCTTTAAGTACGTTTGTATACTGCATATTTAGCTTAGAAATAGTTTTTCAGCCTTCTTAAGGGAAGGTTCCATAAACATAATATTGTCGTAAGTCAGAAGATCATGAGGATTGAGATATTCTACTAGAATGGTCTTTACATCAGGAAGGTTGTTGGCAGATTTTTCAAGTACCTCATTCTTTTCCTCAAGTACAATCAGAAGACTGCGACCCTCAGGTAGCTTTTTTACCATGGCAGCAAAATCCTTGGTCTTGGCACCATCAGCTTTGTAAGCATCAAGAGCAAACACCTTGCTGTCAGCAACTTTTTGAGAAAGACATGAGAATAAGGCTGCACGGCGAGCTTTTTTAGGCATGTTCAGATTAAAGTTTCGAACGTTGCGGGGGCCAAAGGCAACACCACCACCACGCCAGATAGGATTGCGAGATGATCCGAAACGAGCTCGACCTGTTCCCTTCTGCCTCCATGGCTTCTTACCACCTCCACGAACATCTGCACGAGTTTTAACATGAGCGTTAGCCTGGCGCCTGTTGGCCAGCTGACGAATAACAGCAAGTCTAACGAGTTCATCGTTCACTACAACTTTAAACATAGCATCGGAAACATCTACGCTTCCTTTTTTTACCCCTGATTGTTGGTAGAGATCGATTTTCATTTATTGAAACTTGATATAAACATATGAATTATTGGCTCCGGGCACACAACCCTTAATGGCTACGACATTCTTGTCAGTAGTAACCGAGATAACAGGGCGATTTTTAAGAGTTACTTGTACATTACCCATCTGTCCAGGAAGCTTCTTCCCCTTCATCACACGACCGGGCTTGGCACACATACCAACGGAACCAGGTTCACGGTGGTGACCAGAACCATGAGTCTCGGGACCACGGGAGAATTTGTGACGTTTGATTACTCCCGCAAACCCCTTACCTTTAGAAATGGAAGTAACTGTTACCTTCTCAATTTCTTTCAGAGCGTCAACAGTAATCTTTTGCCCCTTCTTATAGTCATCAGCATTATCTACACGGAATTCCTTTGTAGCCTTGAACTTCTTGTTCTTGGAAGGATTCTTATACGCATCAAAGCCTAGGACTATCGCCGGATATCCATCTGTCTGCTCCGTCTTAACTTGGACAACCTCATTGGGCTGACAAATAACGTAAGTGACTGGGATCACACGGCCATCATCTTGAATGACTTGGCTCATTCCTAATTTTTTTCCAATTATTCCGGACATAGTGGCTCAGAGGTTAAGGAGGTTTTTGCTCATTAGCTAGGCCTCGCGACTAACATAAAATTATTTTTGCTTGTCCATTTTACCGACGAACTGTCCAAAGTCAAGAGAAATGTGGACTTTTTTTAGACAAGTTGTCCAAAAGAAAAAGTTGACAAAATAAAGAAATAGATTAATATAATATCCATTAAACCTACTTATCGTATGAACAAGGTATCAAGAGTCCAAACCTTGGACAGTCCACAAACACCATCCACAGGAAATTCTATTACAAGAGCTTGCCGCGGACGTATAGGCGCAATGCTTTTAGCACTTGGTGTCGCATCTACCGGTTGCACCTTAAACGTTTATAAAGCCAGGAGCGTTGTTCCAAAGAAAGAAGCTGCCAATAGAAGTGCAAACACATCGGGAGAATATCCATGGTCATTACCCTCTGAAGAGACTGAGGATAAAGAACCGGACGAAGATAAGAAAGAACCACCTGCTCACCCACCTAAGCCACCTGCAAAAACTGAGCCAGAACAAAAACCTCATGAAGCTAAGAAGCCAAAGGAGAAAGAAGACAGGCGCACAGCGTGGGAAAAAGTGAAGGATAAGCTAAAAGCTGAAGCTTTTAAAAAAGGAATAGAAAATAAGTGTGAAGAAAAAGCAGGAAAATATAGTAAATACTGTTATAAAGCAGCTATGCTTGCAGCCGACAGAGCCTGTGCAAAGATTGACGAATATAAGCTGGAACCAAAGATTGAAGAAATTTGTAAAGACGAAAGATTTGCGAAATTATGCACAGAAACAAATATGGCAGTAGCTGACGTGTTCTTAGCATATTGCGCAGAGAGTAGGGTGGAAAAATAGGCGAAATACCCCTTATAACATCTTAATCTCAATATCTACTCCAGCAGGAAGAGAAAGATTGGTAAGAGCTTCAATCGTTGCAGAAGTTGTTTCACGAAGGTCGATAAGTCTTTTGTGAATTCTCATTTCGAACTGCTCACGAGAATCTTTATACACAAAAGTAGAACGGTTGACTGTAAACTTCTTGATTTTAGTTGGTAGTGGAATTGGACCAGCAATAATAGCCCCAGTTCGTTCCGCAGTTTGTATGATGGTCTCAACAGCCTTGTCGATGATCGTATGATCGAAAGCCTTGAGCGTAATGCGAATGCGTTGGGTATTTTCCTTCTTCTTTTCAGCCATAATTATCTAATTGTAAGGGACATACCGAAGCATTGGTCCAAATAAACTTTACAACACGCCCCACCGAAGTGAGGCGGGCTAAGAGTCTATTTCTTTACAGCGGTTACTACACCAGCACCTACTGTGCGGCCTCCTTCACGAATAGCGAAGCGAGTACCAGCGTCAAGAGCGATAGCTTTACCAAGGCTGATATCAAGCTTGATATTGTCACCAGGCATAACCATCTCCGTTCCGGAAGGAAGATGAACCTCACCGGTTACATCCGTAGTACGAATGTAGAACTGAGGCTTATACCCCTTGAAGAATGGAGTGTGTCGACCACCTTCCTCTTTACTTAGTACATAGATTTCAGCTTCGAACTCAGTATGAGGAGTGATATGACCTGTTTTAGCAATTACCTGTCCACGCTCAATATCATCACGCTCAATACCACGAAGTAGAAGTCCTACGTTATCACCAGCCTCACCACGATCTAGAAGTTTGCGGAACATTTCAACACCGGTTACAACAACCTTTTTGGTGTCACGAAGTCCAACAATCTCAACTTCATCATTCACATTTACCACACCCTGATCAATACGACCAGTAGCAACCGTTCCACGCCCCTTAATAGAGAAGATATCCTCAACAGGCATCAGGAATGGCTTATCAAGTGCACGTTCTGGCTGTGGGATGTACTCATCAATCTGCTTAAGAAGTTCAACAACAGGCTCAGCATCAGGACCAGTTGGATTCTCTAGAGCCTTAAGAGCAGAACCACGAATAATTGGAATATCATCACCAGGGAACTCATACTTAGTAAGAAGTTCACGAATCTCCATCTCAACAAGGTCAAGAAGTTCAGGATCATCAACCATGTCGCATTTGTTCATGAATACAACAATGTAAGGTACTTCTACTTGGCGAGCCAATAGGATATGTTCACGAGTCTGAGGCATAGGACCATCAGCAGCAGAAACTACAAGAATCGCACCGTCCATTTGAGCGGCACCTGTAATCATGTTCTTTACGTAATCAGCATGTCCAGGACAGTCAACGTGAGCGTAGTGACGCTTGTCTGTTTCGTATTCCTGATGAGAAGTAGCAATGGTAATACCACGCTCTCTTTCTTCTGGTGCATTGTCAATCTGATCGAATGCAATAGTTTTGTTGTTACCTGCAAATTTTGCAGCGGCAACAGCAGTAATAGCAGCAGTTAAAGTGGTTTTACCATGATCTACGTGACCAATGGTACCTACATTTACGTGTGGCTTACTGCGATCAAAGGTTCCTTCAGCCATAATTAATTGAGTTTATTAAATATAAAGCACGAGGATTCTATCAAATAGAATTTTTGGTGTCAAAGCATTTTATTCCACCACCAAGTCGACAGTTTCAGCATCACCTGCATCAGATGTATTCAGACAGTTCAAATCAATCAGATTAATACTCTGACCAGCAGCCTTGATAGGAATAGGTTGGCACTTAGCAGCTTCAGTCATAAGTTGAACCACTGAATCCTGAATACCTCGGTTGTAAGCGTTCTGCGCAACAAAAACATTTAAACGATTATATTCTCCGTATACAACATATACGCTGGCAAATATGATCCAGACAATAAGAATTACTTTTAGAACAGGTAGTTTTTTAAAAAATCGCATAATAGAAAAAATTGATTAATAAATAGTTAAATTAAATTCCATCCTCAGGTGCTGACTCTACTGGAGGTTCTACAAAATTCAAACCAGTACCAATGGATCGCACACAATTTGCTTTGGCGTCTTCACTTTTCAGCTCATTGCATCGTGCAACATCTTGAGATAGAAAGATTTGTATTAGTTTGTCTTGATCAGTACGCTTTGCTATTTGCTCTTCACAGTACTCTTTATAACCTGCTGTTTTAAGCTCAGCACATTTAGAGCTATCGTAAGTCGTAACAAGATCAGGAACTCCCTCTTCCTCATCAAACTCCGGAGAAGCACCATGCATAACCTCACCAAATATCAACAAGTCTTCTTCTGAAATTGGACCCACCACTCCAGTTGCAGATATTCGCTCCTCACAATCTTCAACAATTTCTGACTCCAATTCCTTGCATCGCTTCAAATCGAAACTGGAAAAAATTTCTGACTTCAACATGCCAACAACAAGATCGTTAATTTGTATTTCACAAGCTTGACGATTTTTTGAATCTTTCAAAAGATTACACCCTGGCTTTTTGCCATCTATTGAATCTACAATTTTCACAGCAGTAGCAACAGTTGCAGTTGGATCCTGAGCTGGTGTAGAAACAGTAGTTTTTACTGGCTCTACAACAGGTTTTTTTGAAAGAGGATTAGTACAAGCTGCCAAAACTAACAAAGCTAATACAACAAGGGGTAAAATTGTCTTCAATTTATTCATCTTAAACACAAGTTAATATTTTTATTGACTGCAGACTTCTGCGTCTGGCTTGAGCTCACAAACAACATCCCGAAGCGCATCATTTTCTGCTTTTAGCTCCTGGATAGCATTTATAACAGCATAATCAATCTCAGTTGTATCTAGCTGTAAGTAACCTTTTTCATCTTCCGAAACAGTCGCAGGAAACACGGATTGAACATCCTGAGCAATTAGTCCGACATAACCAATGCTAGAATCATAGTTATACTCGTTGTTCATCTTGTATTGGTAACTAACTGGCTTCAGGGCTAAGATTTCATCAAGCCCACCTTCATAAGCTCCATCCACATCTTTGAGACGAGCGTCAGACAACGTCCCCCAACTCCCACCACCTGGCTTCTGGCCATTACCGGTAATATCAAGCCAACCATCACCAAACACTCTTACGTAGTTACCACTAGCACCAGAAAAAGTACCCAATCTGCAGCCCCCGCCACAACCAGAATCCGCCAAATAAAGTCTACCATTCCCATACAGACTGTAAGTACTAAAGCCAGTATATGCGTATACGTTTGAATTCGAATCCTGAAAAAATCCTCCCGCACTATCTCCATAGGCTTTTATTCCATAATGACTATCTGCCACATAAGCAAGGCCAGACTCATTGTTGTCAAGGAAGTGACCACCCCTCTCATTACCAGCGCCAACCAAGCCAACATCACCACTTGCGGCAATAGCATAACTAACGCCAGTATCATTATCAAAGTAGCCACCAATAGCCTCACCATAGCCACTAACACCAATCACGCCAAAAACAGAAGGCTGGACCAATGCGGCATTGTAGGCCCCATTAACAGCGTTTAACTTAGCAGTAGGTGAAGTAGTGCCAATGCCAACCTCACCAGTATCAGCAATGAACATTTGGGTACTATTGTCATTTCTAAAATACAAATTACCCGCTCCAACAGAGTTTAGATAAGTATTGCCACCTGTACTTTGCAAAAGGGCATATTGACCAAACCCTTTAAAATTCTTGTGGCTAAAGTGAGCATAATTTGCGCCGTGACCACCCACGCCTATAAAAGAGTTAGAAGTTTGAACATTTCCATTTACATCTAACATCTCAGCAGGGTCTGTTACACCTATCCCAACCTTACCGTTCTTAAGTACAGTTAAAGCATTTGCACGACTGAGATCAGCTGTTCCATTACCAATAACAAATAGTGGGTCAGAACCACTCCAAGTAGTTGTACTACCAGAAAAAACATTATACCTACCAAAAGCAGCTGAGAATGCTGCCTGAGCCGTAGTACCGACACCCATAGCAGTTGAATAATGACCGCTAGCTGTAGTCAGTGACCCCAAAGATCTTGAAAGAAGACCGCTAGCGGTTGCATTCGCACCAATGGCCACTGTCCCTTCCGCACTAGCTGTAGAAAGAGTGCCACCAGCAATTGATGACTTACCACTGGCCGTAGATCCGCTACCCATAGCAACAGCAAAATCACCGGCGGCAGTAGTGCCACCTGACCCAAATATTGCAGAACCTCCTTCGGCATTGCCAGTTTCTACATGTAAAGCAGCACCTGGAGAAGTCGTTCCAATACCAACATTCCCAGTATCAAAATATATATCAGAACTATTTTCGGTCCAAAGGCTGCTACCTGCTGCCCCACACTTCCACCCCGTATCCTCAGATGCATCACTGATAGCGACTTCATCATCGGCACAACCAGCTGTATTTAGATGAACTACTTCTGTTAGATCAGAATTATCCCATATTTTGTAAGCAGAATTACCAACACTGTCCGCATCTACTGCATCATCAAGAACCTGGAGTGGTGAAAGACATTTTCCGTTAACTACCACTTTTCCACCAGTACAACCTGATGTACATTGACCAGTACATTGGCTAAAGCCAAAACCGGCTGCGGCACAGGTAAGTCCATCAACTATGCCATCTCCAGGGGCAACGTCACCATCATCCACTTTGGCAGTCTGACACACACCGCCACAACGAACTTCGCCAGATCCACAAGACCCCTGACAGCCTGAATTACAGCTAAAAGATATGTTGGTCCATCCACCAATATTACAATCATTAGTGGTTTCGATGTGATCTTGACACTGTCCATCATAGAAATCCTGAGTAGGGCCACAATCAGTAATTGTATTACATGATCCACTGAGCCCACCATTGTTAACCGCCGCATAACTGGAAGGTGTCATTAGTACAAATGCGACAAGCAGCCCAGATGTAATGGAGAATATTCTTATAATATTTTTCATAATGATTATTATGTTTTTTTATTTACAACAAGCAAAAGACTGCGTCAAATTACATGAGCTAGCCGTTCCAAAGTCAATATCGAAATTCCAAGAAGTAGCAAAGAAAGAGCTGGTATTATTCGTCCAACCATTACAGTCATTCGGAGCAGCCGTCGTGTAAGCAGGAGGGCCACTATTAATCCACATAGGCCCGCTTAACGCAGCAAGAGCAGTTGGATCGTAGTTGTATGTATTTATGATTTCTGCTGCAGTACAAACATGGCTATCAGTCAAAAATGCGTCACAGTAAGCGTTCACTGCCTCATAACCAGACTGACTACCATTGTATGTACCAGCCGTCTTACCCGCATACAAACCAGAATAACCATTATTTACAACTGACGGAATACTAAAGGCTAACAATTTAGTAGCAAGAGTAGCTAGTTCAGCCGGAGTACTACCATCTCCAAGAGCTTTCAATGCATTAACAATATCTGTCTTCACTGTATTATCCACACCCAATTCAGTCATCAGAGTGTCCAAGAAATCGACCACTCCATCCACATAGTCCTTTAACGAAACAGAAGCTGCGGGTTTATTCTCACATTTCCATCCTTTAGGAGAAGCCACATCAGCAACAGCAAGTTGATCATCGGCACAACCGGACAAAAAGCTTGGCTGATCCGCACAGCTCCAACCAGTAGGCGCACCTGAATTAGCAATAGCAACCTGATCATCAGCACAAACAGCACCAACAACCGGACCAACCGCACAGCTCCAACCTATAGGAGAACCTGAATCACTGACTGAAATCTCGCCATCGGCACAACCTGTTAAAAAGCTTGGCTGATCCTCACAACTCCAACCAGTAGGCGCACCTGAATCGGCAATCGCAACCTGATCATCGGCACAACCCGTCAAAACCTTATCCTCACATTTCCATCCAGTTAACTCAGAGGAATCACTGGCAAGAGTCTGATCATCGGTACATCCAGCAGTGTCCAAATGAACCATTTCTGTCAGGTTAGCACCATCCCAAATCTTGAAGGCAGGATTTCCAACACTATCAACATCAGCATCGTCATCCAGAACATCAAGCTTTATCAAACAATTTCCGCTGAAATCAATACCGCCGGGACAGGTCGGAGGCGGAGAAGGAACTGATACTGTCTTCTCGTAACAACCTGCGCTACAAGTAAAGGCAGGATATTTTGTTGGCGCTCCCGGATTCGGACAATTAGCCAAAGTCTCAATATGCGCCTGGCAACTACCACCGTAATAATCCTCACCAGGATCACATTCAACAATTGGGAAGCAGCCCTCAGAAAGACCAGCATACGCGGGCTGAGGCAGAATCAGAATAGCTAATAAAAGAAATAGTGGAAGTAATTTTTTCATATATATTTTTTGACGAACTATTTACAGCAAGCATATGCTCTGGCGCTGTCACAGGTTGTGATCACTCCGTACTGCTTTGTTGCATTCCAGACTGATCCAAAAACATTTTGACCATAAAGTTTTGCGGATTGACTCCATCCCTGACAATCATTTGAAATACTGGAAAAATAGGCAGGCGCCCCATTATTCACCCACATTGAGGCTGTCTCTCCTGTAATAGCAGTGGGATCATGGTTGTAAGTATTGATAATCTCCATTGGAGTGCAAACATGGCTATCTGGATAAGCCGAATTACAATAATTATTTGCTCCAGAATAACTTCCAGCATCACCACCCTGATAAGTACCAGGTGTTACCCCTTCAAAAAGGCCCACAATACCAGAAACGGGATTAGGCTGACTGACTGGATAATTTACGGCATAGGCGAAAACGGCAGCGCCGAATACGGCGAAAACCGCTAAGCCCCTTAGCGATGCGGATATCAAGGTTTTAGAGAAGTTTCTTACACTATTCTTTTTCATCTTTTTTTGTTTGTGAGTACTTTCTTGAAAAGTGTAGCAAAAAGCACTGCTCAAAACAAACTAAAAGCAATTTTTAAAGGTTTCAGAGGCTACGCCATTCCCCTATCTTCCTTAATCTTCTCTTCAACGTTTCTCGGCACCTTAGCATAGTGAGAAAATTCCATAGTGTAGCTGGCTCGACCTTGAGTCATGGAGCGAAGATCGGTTGCATAACCGAACATTTCGGATAGTGGAACCTTTGAATCAATGGTCTTGGCTTCACCACGATCTCCCATCGCATCAATCTGACCACGTCTTGAGTTGAGGTTACCCATCACATCACCCATAAACTCTTCTGGAGTAACTACTTCAACCTTCATGGTAGGTTCGAGTAAAATAGGACCGGCCTTTCTTGCAGCATTCCTGAAGGCAATACTAGAAGCCATTTTAAAGGCAATTTCAGAGGAATCCACATCATGGTAAGAGCCATCATAAAGCTCTACTTTTACATCAACGACTGGGTAACCAGCTACCACTCCACGGGTCAGAGCTTCTTTAAGTCCTTTCTGCACACCAGGAATAAACTCCTTGGGGATACGTCCTCCAACGACTGAATCAATAAATTCATAACCTTTACCAGGTTCGTTAGGAGAAACTCTGATAAGCACGTGACCATATTGACCACGTCCACCAGTCTGCTTTGAATACTTCTCTTCTTCTTCAACCTCTTTTTCAATCGTTTCTCGGTAAGCTACCTGAGGTCTTCCTACATTGGCTTCTACCTTAAACTCACGCTTCATGCGATCAACGAGGACTTCTAAGTGAAGTTCTCCCATTCCAGAGATAATAGTTTGATTGGTTTCTTCATCTGAGCGAACCTGGAAAGTAGGATCTTCCTCGGCCAGTTTCTGAAGAGCATGTCCCATCTTTTCTTGGTCAGCTTTGGTTTTTGGCTCGATCGCAATCGAAATAACAGGATCTGGAAAGGTAATGGATTCCAAAATGATTTTTTGCTGACCATCACCAACTAGCGTGCTACCAGTTCGAACTGATTTAAGCCCGATAACCGCACCAATATGACCAGCAGAAATCTCTTGAATTTCTTTACGATCATTAGCGTGCATCTCTACCAAGCGACCAACACGCTCCTTTTGCCCCTGTGAAGAGTTGTAGATATAAGAACCAGACTTTAGAACGCCAGAGTAAACACGAACGAAACAAAGACGACCAACGAAAGGATCCGTAGCAATCTTAAAGACAAGTGCTCCAAGTGGATCATTGGGGTCTGTATGACGTATTACTTCCTCTTCTTCATTGTCGGCCAAGTGCCCCTTAATTGGTGGAATATCGAATGGTGAAGGTAGATAATCATTCACTGCATCAAGCAATAACTGAACCCCCTTGTTCTTAAGAGCTGTACCAGTCAGTACTGGAACAAATGTGTTAGCAATAACAGTTCTACGAATGGCTGCTTTCAAGTCATCAACGGTGAATTCTTCACCCAAATACTTCTCCATAAATTCATCATCACCATCAGCTACCTTCTCGAGCATCTTTCCACGCCACTCATCAGCTTGAGCCTTCATGTCATCTGGAATAGCAATCTCCTCCATCTCTTTACCCATGTCATCTTTGTAGATTGTCGCTTTCATCTCGACCAAATCAACCAGCCCTTGAAAACCACCTTCCTCACCAATAGGAAGTTGAATCGGAGAAGCTGTTTTGGTCAAACGATCCAAAATACTCTGGAATGATCGTTCAAAACTGGCTCCCGTTCGATCAAGCTTATTAATGAAGCACATACGAGGAACATGGTACTTGTCAGCTTGGCGCCATACTGTTTCGGATTGAGGTTCAACACCGGCAACACCATCAAAAATTACCACTCCACCATCGAGTACACGCATTGAACGCTCTACTTCAGCCGTAAAATCCACGTGTCCAGGAGTGTCGATAATATTGTACTGGTGATCTTTCCAAAAACATGTTGTGGCAGCCGCTGTAATCGTAATACCACGTTCCTGTTCCTGCTCCATCCAGTCCATAGTTGCCTCACCCTCGTGCACCTCACCAATTTTATAACTCTTACCTGTGTAATACAAAACACGCTCAGTAACAGTTGTTTTGCCTGCATCAATGTGGGCAATAATACCGAAGTTACGAACCTTTTTAAGCACCTCTTTATAGTCTGACATCTCTTTGAAAAATTAAGAATAATAAATTTAAAAATTTGCCTGAGAAGTATACAGACTGGCACAAAAAAGACAAGTGGTTGCCCAATTAGGCAAAATACTGTATAATAGAGGGATTAATTCATAAAAAGAGTGGAACAAAATTGTCATCCAAATCAATGGTTTCAAGATAATCCCTTTGTACCTTCACGTAGCGTATTTGAGTATGGCAAAGTAGAGCCTGAGCGCGATGAAGATCCTGAGGGAGTAGCAGAAACATTGGCCGATGAAGAAGTAAAAACATTGGTAAGTGAAAAAGTGCAGACTGCATTTGACACCGAGGGAACCTCTCGAACTATACCTACTGATTCAATGCCTACAGCAGCACAGCAAAAATGGATTGACGCGGTTTACAGTGCAAATACAGCTGAAATTCCTTCTGATACAACTCCTGCAGAGACAAATGCGGTACAGCAATTGAGAGAGGAAATGTTCAGATTGATTGGCGAAAATGCTGTACTGGAAGCAGCAGAAAGGGAGAGATTAAAAAAAGCTCACGCAGCAGAATTAGCTGCAAAAGATGAAGAAATCGAACGATTACAGAAACTAGCCATTTATGATGAATTAACTGGCTTAAATACGAGAAAGTCTTTTGATGATAGTATTTATGAAGCATCCGCTAAAGCCATAAGGCATGGCACAAACTTTAGCCTGATATTTGTCGATCTCGACAAGTTCAAACTTATAAACGACGAACTAGGCCATTTAGCGGGAGATGAAGCGCTAAGAATTGCAGGGAAAATCATAAATAATAACCTACGAACTGAAGACAAGAAATTTCGTTACGGCGGGGAAGAACTAGTGATTATTTTGCCAGAAACAGATAAGAATCAAGCTAAGCAAGTTGCACAAAAGCTTGGAGCGGCAATCGAAGTAAATCTAAAATCTGACCTGCTCGAATACCTTAAAAATGAAGATGGAGGTGAAAAAAAACTTACTGAAGCAGAACTTACTGAGGCGATGAATAGACAAATGTGCACTGCATCTATTGGTGTAAGTAGCTACAAAAATTCAAGAAAAAGAACTCAGCAAGACCCAAAAATAATCGCTAGCATCGTAACTTTGGAAGCTGACAGGGCCATGTATAAAGCAA
>JAJDCF010000091.1 GCA_029260955.1 Patescibacteria group bacterium
AATGCCGGTTACAAAAATAGACTCACGCATGGAACGGAAATTATAGGTGCCCACAATAACCATAGTAACAATTGTCGCAAAAACCATGGTTCTGGCGTGATCCACTGCCATTGCAGGGTCCTGGCTTATTAAGATTATAAATGATAGAAGGGCCATAAATATGGCGACACCAAAGATGAGCATGGCGTTTCCACGGTTCAAAATGGACTCGTTGGCGGGGCGTGGTGGCTTGGTCATTAGCTGTCCGTGGGCCCTGTCCAGCCCAAGTCCTATGGCAGGCATCTCTTCGTCAAAGGCGTTAATAAATAGAATCTGAATGGCCAGAAGGGGCAGGAATTCGAAATCAAAAAAGATGATTCCCAGAAGAATTAAAATGACTTCGGTGAAATTTCTGGATATCAAATAGCCAGTGAATTTTTCGATATTTTGATAAATGCGTCGGCCTTCTTCAACCGCTATAACAATGGTCGCGAAGTTATCATCCTGAAGAATCATGTCGGCTGCTTGTCTGCTTACATCGGTTCCTTTAATACCCATAGCAATACCGATGTCGGCCTTTTTAAGGGCAGGGGCGTCGTTCACGCCATCGCCAGTCATGGCGACTATTTCCCCAGCTTTTTTGAGCAAATCGACGATTCGAAGTTTGTGTTCGGGTTGAGTTCTGGCAAAAATACGAACTGTTTTGAGCTCTTTCGAAAGTTCTTTATCGGTCATTTCTTCCAATTCCTCGCCAGTAAGGGCCAATTCCTTTCCTGTGATTAATCCAATTTGTTTGGCGATAGAAAGGGCGGTTTCTTTGTTGTCGCCGGTGATCATGACCACTCTCATGCCGGCGGTCCTGGCTACACGAAGGGCCTCCGGTACTTCATCTCGGGCAGGGTCCCGCATAGCAACAAGTCCAAGAAAGATCAGGTCTTTTTCAATATTTTTTCCGGGAATGGATTTTTGATCTTCATCTTTGGTAGCGATAGCAAGGATTCTGAGGGCATTTTTCGCGAATTTTTGGTTCTGTTTTAAGATTAGTTCGCGGTCTTTTTTGGTGAGCTTTTTCCGTCGACCATCAATCAATTGGTGGCTACATTTTTCCAAAATTACCTCGGGTGCGCCCTTGCTGCATATTTTATGACCACCTTTTACTTTATGAATGGTCGTCATCATTTTTCTGGTGGCGGTAAAAAATATCTCTTCTACGCGCTTGTTGGCTTCTTCAAGTTTTTCTTTTTGTAGGCCAGCTTTTTCTCCCATGGTGATCAGGGCGACTTCGGTGGGGTCACCGACTGGCAGGAAGTTACCTTCATCATCTTCTCTTAAATTGCCGTTGTTACAGAGTAAGGCAGCCTGAAAGAATTCTTTCCATTTGGAAGTGCTTGTATTTTTTCTTCCTTCTGTAAAATCACCTTTCGGTTTGTAGCCCAGTCCGCTGATGCTGATGATTCTGTTATCGATAAAGAGTTTTTGCACGGTCATCTCGTTTTGAGTGAGCGTACCGGTTTTGTCGGTGCAAATAACGGTGGTACTTCCCAGTGTTTCGACGGCCATCATGCGTCGAATAACCGCGTTTTGCTTGGCCATCTTCCTCATACCAAAAGACAGGGCCAAAGTCATGGTTAAGGGTAGGCCTTCTGGCACGGCGGCGACAGCCAAAGCCAAGGCTACGATCAGCATTTGGGTGGTGGAGATGCCTTTGACCACTCCAATAAATAGTATTAGACCAGTTACCGAAAGGGCGATTATAGCTAGCACTTTGCCAAGCCTGTCCATTCTTTTTTGAAGTGGGGTGATTTCCTCTTTTTCTTGAACGAGAGTTGCTATGCCACCTAGCTTTGTTTCCATGCCGGTCTTTGTAACCTTAGCCAAACAACGTCCGTAAACCACTTGGGTTCCGGCATAGATTAATTCTTTTTTGTGCTTGTGAACAGAGACAGATTCACCAGTTAGCTGAGATTCATCAATTTCTAGATTGTTAACGTCAATCGTTTCAGCATCGGCAGGAACTTGATCACCCATTTCTAGCGACAAAATATCACCAGGTACCACTTCCCTCACTTCGATTTGCATTAAGTTGCCGTCTCGAATAACTGTCGTAAGTGGCTTCATGATGCCCTTCAGGGCCTCCATGACACGTTCGGCTTTGTATTCCTGAATAAAGCCCATGATGATGACAAAGGCAATGATGAAGTTGATGACCCAGAAGTTTAGCTCTTCACCAATTACATAAGATATGACTGATGCAACGATCAGAATCCAAACGATGACGTTTGAAAGTTGCCTGACTAAAAGAGCAAGTGTTGTCCACTGACGTTTTTTTTCTAGCTCATTGAAGCCGTATTTTTTTAACAACTTAACAGCTTCATTGCTGGATATGCCGGAGAGTTTTTTTGATGTGGACAATTTTCCTTAAGCTAAAAATCCGAAGTATCCAAATACAAGACCGAATGCGAGCGCAAAAAGACTCCAAATCCGTTCATTCTTCGCCATCCTATTGGCTAATGAAAGCATTGTCTTTGGAAAAGCAATAAAAATAACACCTTCAACTACAGCAATCCATCCAAGAAGTGTAACAAGTACAGGCCAACCTTTTACCCAAATATTGTGATAACTCACAAGAGAAGTTCCGGCAATTACCGCAAAAATCCCCACCCACAACGTAAATCCAGCTGATTTTTTATAACTTTCAATCATTTCCTTACTATTAAGCTGCCCCGTCATCATGCCAATACTAAGAGGTATATAGATAAGTGCAACAACTCTTGCCATGAAAATTGAAATTTCATTTTCCATTATATTCTTATTATTTGATATTTTATTAAACTACAAAACCGAAATATCCAAACAAGAGACCAAAAGCAATGACCAGATAACCCCAAGCTTGTACATTTAGATTCTTGTAAAAGCCCTTAAATGAAGATATCAATTGAGGAAAGGCAAGGAAAATGACTCCTTTGATCAAAATTGCCCAAGCCATGAGCGTGATTAATACAGTCCAGTCCTTTACCCAAATATTGTGACTGTTAACAAGCAGTCCTCCAACTAGAATCATAGAGAAACCTGACATTAACACTAGCGCAGGTGATTCTTCGAAATTGGCCATAAGTTTATTTACATTGAGCTTGCCGCTTATTGCGCCGACTCCCAAAGAAACGTAGAAAACGGCCAAAAGTTTTGCTACTAGAATAGAAAGTTCCATATTTGTTTTGGTTATTAAATATTTACTAAATTGTACCATTTATTGTGGCACACATGCTAATTCTCCGGCTGGTGAAAGGCAGGTTCCTGATATGGTTCCAAATGGAGCCTCAAATGAGCATGAATTGCCATTGGATTTTCCGCTACACGCATTGATGGCTTCTTGTGGTGGGCCAGTTTGGCTTCCTCCAGTTGATGATCCACTTGTAGGGCTTGAGCTGCTTGATGAATTAGCACCGATTTCAGTATCTTCGTTAAAGGTGGCGCCATTTCTTACGCACCTAACGTAATTGTAAATTCTGATTGCGTCCCCTTGTGGACCATGTCCGTCAGGATAATCATTAGGATCACCAGTTTTCGGATCACTTCTTTGTGCACCTGCACCATGAACATCTATCCATCCGTTACCCATATTGCCCAAAGCCCTTCCAAAGGCAACGTATGAGGCGCTCGCTCCACCCATTGCATTGGCATGAGTAGTTCCAGACCAATGCCAAGGATAATCCTTTTTACCAGCCTCGTTTGTTATTTCGCTGATATCAAAAATTGGATCCAGTGCGGCTGAACTGGTGGTATCAGGACTTCTTGTGTAATCAACAAGTAACTGCAATTCCTTAACGTTTGGCAACCTCCAGTCGCTATTGCCTGCTAAAGATAAATCTTCACAATGATCAAGGGCTTCTTCCCAATTCAAGCCCTCTTTGCTATCTGCCTTTTGCCACATTAGACCATTCATATTATCTGTAATGGTTTTATCCCCATTATCAACAAAGTCATTTATTCCATAAGCATTTCCACGGACATAAATCCCAAAATACCCATTATTATTCGCAGAAACGGTGGGATAACACTTAATTCTTCCGTCCGCAAAGTTCAGTCCAAAGAAGCACTCCTGACCATTCATAACATCTGAAACATAAACGTTACTGCTTATCCATTGTGAATCAATAATACGATCACCAGCCGAAGTATCTCCATATTCAAATCCAAAAACATCATCGTTAATAAAGGGTGTATTTGCTGAGCTTGCCGAAGGGTCTACATCCTGTCCACTAAAATCAATTAGGGAATAAAGCTCCTTAACCGTGGGGACTCTCCAATCACTAAACCCTGATAGGTTGAAGCCGTTAGCTCCTGCAACTCCATCATAGTATTCCTGTTTATTTCCGGGGTCTTGTTGCCACATCAAGCCGGTGACATTATCTGTTACAGTGCCATCGCCGTTATCCGTATATGATGGTTGAGGCCCAGCGTACTGGGCATCTTGGCCATAAAAACTTGAACTTGGGCATGTTATGGCAGAAGTGCTGTTATAACAGCTGTTTTGATTTGTATCCACAGCTCCACCTGAGGTAAGTGAAGCAATATAATCATCTTGAGTTCCATCTTCATATTTGAGTTGCCTGGTGATCATGTCCGCCATTTGTCCACGAGTGATTTCGGTTCCGTAATCGTAAATATCATTGGGGATCATGTTTTTCTCTTCCGCTTCATCCACATAACCTTGGTACCAAGTGTTTCCCTCGGAAATGTCTGCACCATATCCGTTTTCCAGAATCTTAAGTGCCTCTACAAAGTTGATGTTATTGCCTGGTTTAAAAGTGTTGTCGCTGTAGCCCTTGATGATGCCAAGTTCTTTGGCCTTACATACGTAAGGGGCATACCAGTCGCTTTTTACATCAGTAAAACAATTGCTTCCACTGGGATTGTGGTCGTTGGCCTCCATAATAATTTTCAGTAGCTCGGCTCGGTTAATCTTGTTATTGGGTCCAAAGCTGCCGTCACTGTATCCCTGAACAATTCCTTGGTCAGAAATATAATCAATGGCTGTCTGATACTTATGACCGTCGGTATCAGAAAAACTTGCCGCATTTACGTAAGGCAAAAATACGATTGTCAGAAGTAGTGTGCTGACTAGAAGTAGTTTTTTCATATTTTTAAAATTAGATCATTAATTTAATGGCGGAAACAATAACGATGACGGCGAAAGCATATTTCATCCAGACTTCACCTTTTTTGAGTGCGTAATGAACCCCAAGATAACCGCCAATTACATTTCCAGCCATCAGGGTGATGGCAATGGGCCAGTTAACAATATCAGCTTGGATGTAAATGACAGCAGAGACAATAAAGCTCAGAAGAAAAGGTAGTTTGCGAGTGGCAGAGCTTTCCATGTAGGTAAGTCCGTAGAAGTGAATCAGTGTGTAGCTGGTTAGTAATGATGAGCCAGAATTGATTGCTCCTTTGTAGATTCCTATCAATACCATTATTAAATGACCAAAGCGTTTTTTTAGTTTGCTAACATGGATTCGTCTTATTCATTT
>JAJDCF010000092.1 GCA_029260955.1 Patescibacteria group bacterium
ATACAAATAGATGTATAATAGACATGTAATTTTATGTATATATGTTCACAGGAATCATCGAAAGCACCGGCAAAATTCAGTCGAAGCGCAAGAACTCTCTGACCATCAAAGCGCCCAAGCTGATATCTGAACTGCAAACTGGCAGTAGTATTGCTGTAGATGGAGCTTGTTTGACCGTGACTAAGAAGGGAAAAGATTCTTTTGAGGCGGATGTGATGCCGATTACTTTTGAACGAACGACGCTGGGTCAACGGAAAAAGGATGACCTGGTAAATTTGGAGCTAGCCATGCTGGGATCCAAGCGTTTTGAGGGCCACATTGTAGGTGGACACGTAGAAGGTACTGCGAAGCTAACGGAGATGAAGATTGTCGATAATGCCTACCACCTGACCTTTAAAATGCCGGAAGAATTGAGCAAATATGTTGTAGCAACTGGCTCAATTGCCATCAATGGCATCAGTTTGACCGTGATGGATGTTGTGGAGAACAAATTTACCGTGGGAATCATTCCTCACACATGGGAAAATACCAATTTACAGAACCTAAAGATCGGTGATATGGTGAACATTGAAACAGATATTCTGGCTAAATATGCAGAAAAACTAACCAAAAAAAAATGAGCTCCATCAAGAAGAACATCGCCGGTATAAATACGATTGCCAAAAAGGGTGTGAAAGTTGGGATTGTTCGCAGCGAATACAATTCCCAAATAGTTGATTCAATGTACGCAAAATGCCTGGACACGCTCCTTGGCGCGAAAGTTTCTGGAAAGAATATAAAGATGATCAAGGTACCAGGTGCTTTTGAACTCCCTTTTGCATGCCAAAAACTAGCTAATACAAAGAAGTTTGATGTCATCATCGCTCTGGGAGCATTGATCGAAGGTGGAACTCCTCATTTTGATTATATTGCTAGCTCATGCGCGCAAGGCATAATGGATGTAAGTCTGAAAACTGGCACACCCGTCGTATTTGGTGTTCTGACTACGAATACCATGGCTCAAGCAAAAGCCCGAATCGATAAAGGCGTAGAAGTTGCCGTGGCTGCCATAGAAATAACTAAACTTAATCTTTAAAGAGAATGCAAAAACTTACACTGAACATAACTGAATACCCTGACCTTACTAATTCTAAGATTGCTTACTTTGAGGGTGACTTTGATGGCTACTCAGAGGAAACTGTTGCCATACTGCAAGCTGAAGTAGATCAGGCTGCCCCTAGTAGCACTTTGATTTTTGAATTTTCTAAGCTTAGCTACTTGAACAGTTTTGCGATTGGTCAGATGGTCTCTTGGCACAATACAATGAAAGGTAAGCAGGGGAAAATACTGATCGTAGGTATCAACAAGAACATCCAAGATATTTTTTCTGTCTTGGGTATCGAGTGTGTCTTTAAAACTTACCCCAGCCTAGAGGAATTAAAGGCAGGACAAAGCTAAGCTTCTTCTGTACTTTCAATTACCTTTTGCCCCTGCATCATCTCTTCGAGATCTTGGATTATACGAAAGTAAACGTTCTCCATAAAATCCCGAAGCTTTTTAACGTCGACATTGGTTTCTTGCATAGCCAGGTAGTTGCGCATAATAAATGCAGATAGCTGAACAAAGGGTGCGGATATCTCATGAACTAGTTCTCCCGAAGCGGACACACTCTTCACTAGTACGCTATCTAGGGTTCTGTGTGGCTTGTGAGCAGCTGCTATCGTGATGTTCTTGATCCAATCATCGATAGCCTTCTTTTGAGCAGGATTTAAAGTATGAACGTCTTTATATGCAGGTACCACTAGGGCCGCATCTTGCTTGGCTTCCTTTATAATATTCTCAATTTCTTCAGATGCCTTACGATCTACCAAAGATAGCACCGCAATGATTAGTTCTGATGGAATGTCTTGTGCTACACAACGAGAAATAAGAAGGAATAGATCTGTTCCGGTACCACCTTGCTGAGAAAGGAATTGAACGATGATCTGGGCAAGCTTATCGTCATTAGAACGGGCCTTACCCTCCTCTTTTTGAAGCTGCTTTCTGGCCTTTTGAGCACGCTTCATCTGTTCACGAAACTGCTCATCCGACTTTTCATCGTGCTCTTTTGCTGCCGGTGCCCCAAACATTTCAAAATCTCCTGATTCCGCCATAAATATTTATTAAAAAAACCACGTACGAGTTTACATGGTTTTTGCGAATTCTGAAAGTGAAGCTGATCTAGGCTGGTACTATATTTACTAGCTTGTCGCGATAAATACGTCCATCGTATTTCTTAAGCCTCTTCTCAGTAAACTTAACAACGCCATTTTTAAGGGCGAAAAGAGTGAAATCCTTACCAGTACCAACATTTTCGCCAGCAAAAAACTTATTACCTTTTTGGCGTACAAGGATGTTCCCTGCCTTTACTTTTTGGCCGCCAAACAGCTTAACGCCTAGGCGCTTTGCATTTGAATCCCTTCCGTTTTTGGTGGAGCCACCAGCTTTTTTATGAGACATGATTGAATAATTAGCTTGTGCATTTTAGTCGCTAATCTTTGTTTTGGCAAGTAAAAAATAGGGTTTTTCAGGGTTTTTCAGCCTTTTCTCCAAAATATACTGTCGTAGTACTTCATTCCGGTTGGTTTTTTTGGCATTGAGCGCAATGTCATGCGGAATCTTGACTGTGACCACTCAGGTCTTTTTTCTAAATCAAAGGAGTTATCTACAGCATCAATCAGCTTAAAGATTTCACGTTGGCCATCTATGTAAACCATAATCATGTACTTGCGACTGTGCTCACTTTTGTCTGGCCAAACCAGGTGATAGGCATCATCGGTTTCGGTCATCTCTACTTCGAATTCTTCCGGATATGGATTATTTACGATGCGACGAGATGTTTGAATTGGCGTAATAGGTACTTCCATCCATGGTGCCAAATCCCCATCTGCGTTACTGGCTGTTATATAAAAATAATAAGGCTGATCATTTACTAGCTGAAGAATGCGAATGTAATTAAATCGAGAACGCTTTATTCCAGGCAGCTGACTTAGAGTATATTCATTTGGATCTAATCGATATTTGCTGTGAGCAACATGGGTAAGCCATATTTCGTCTTCCGGGAACTTGTCCCAGCCAAAAAATACCTGATTGTTTTCCGCCTTATACTGGAGGTTCTTAATAGGAGATGTAAGTACAGCAGAAGGCGGCACAATGGCTTCTAAAAAGGTCGCCGATTTTATTGTGCATTGCCCTCTATTTCTTGGTAAATACATCGTTGCACCGCCCAGTTTTGATTGAGGCGTGTAGACATAAGCTTTTTCTCCCACGTACTCCCTTAAATATTTACATCCTTCACCATAATCAATTTCGTAGCGGTCCCCTTTCCAATTTACTTCAGCCAAATGCTCTACTGTTAACCCGTTTGGGCTTTCAATGCGTTTTAAAATGGTCAGATCAGATGAATAAGGCCCAACGTTGTAGACATCACATATCTCGTTGACTGCCACCTTGGCTTTTACTATTTCACCATCAGACCAAAGAATCTGCATAGGAAATTCGGTGGACATAGTCATACATGCGCGATTGTGCTGCAAAAGAAGCTGATCGCCACCATCTCTTTCGATGACAAGGTCATCAGTGTCATCCCAAAATTTGATCACCCTTACACTTTCAAGGCTTTCAGCATAAACTGGCAAGGCAGCAAAAACGAGTAGCGCAAGCAACAATAATAGGTTTCTTTTTTTCATGATTATTTGCTTTAAGTGGTATGATTATAGCATGCAAAAAGTGCGGTGAAAGTAACCTGATTATTATGTTTAAAAGACGAGCCGAAATCATGGGAATTGATGTAGGTGGTAGCAAAATTCTGCTGCAAACATTTGATAAAAAGATGAGGGTTGTAGATGAGCTAAAGATTGAGACGCAAACTAAAAAAGGTGAAATAGCCTTTACTGATCAGCTCATCAGCTTGATTGAACTTTATATGACACGCCGAATTAAGATGATTGGCGTCGCGGTTCCCGGAATTGTAAATCGCGACAAAGGAACCTTGGTCAAAGCGCCTCATTTGCCTACTAAAAAGGGTTTTCCACTCAAAAAATTACTTGAAAATCATTTTAAGAAACCTGTTTATGTCGACAATGACATCAATGCTTTTTTGTGGGCCGAAAAAGATAGGTCAAGACTCAAAAAGTATAAGAATATTGTGGCCGTGATGGTGGGAACTGGTGTGGGTGGTGCCATTTTGAATGAGGGTCAGCTGATTTACGGTGCTTCGGGTTATGCGGGTGAAGTAGGACACATGGTCATTCGCCAAGATGGGCGATTAAAAACCCTGGAGCAAAATACAAGTGGGGCCTATCAGGATGCGAATGATCCAAAAGTGAAGAAGCACGTTTTAGAACAACTTGGTGTTGGCCTGGCTAATTTGAACCTGATTTTTAACCCGGAAGCCATTGTATTGGGTGGGTCAATTTACCGCCATTACCTGGCAAAAGATAAAAAGAAGTTGGAAAAAATGATCGCCACAAAGTCACTCGATAAAAAAGCCCCAAAAATTCTGGATGCCGGAAGGGACACATCGGTGGCTCTTGGAGTAGCTATGATGGCTGCTGGTCGCCACTAAGTGACCCCTTCGGGGCTAAAAAGTACTTGTCAGATTCATTTATTTCTGCTAGTTTGAAGGTGGATCTGAGCTTAGTATTTAATTCTCATTCTTATGGCATCAACTGGACCATCACAGGCTTCTGAAGCTGCAACTCCCCTCGATGCTCGTGGCAACTTTCTTGCGACACTCCTAGATGGAGATGCTGATATTTCTGTCGAACAGCTCAATGATCTTCAGGGTACTAGAGATAAAGTCGATTATAGATTGGACAATGCTTCGCCTGGTACTCATAAACCTGGAGATCCTAATAGAACTCCGTCCGATCAGCGTGCAATGGAGGTTTGGGAACGTACACCTTTGGTTGCTGGATAATAACTAAGGTGTTATGCTCTCGTGGTCGCTTTTAGATGACGATGTTTTTAAAGTTGTTTCACTGATATGAAGAGTCCGAGAGAAGGGAGAGGTCCTGAACCGAAAGAGTCTGCACCTAAATCCCAAGAGGTAGTAAGTTTTATGGGTGGTTTAAAGGAATTTTCTGATGACCTTGTTGCCGAGGCCATTGAAAAATTTTGGCCCAATCGCTTAAAACACCCTGAGCTCAATGGAAATGGAGTAAACAAAGATGAACTTTTAGAAAAGGTTGGCGTTGCCATGAGGGTGCAAATCGCCAAAAATTTAACACGCATCACCTCTTTACTAAAGCGTGCCAGTTCTCGCAAAGAAGCTGAGGACATCTTTGAGGATATTTGTGCTATTTATGTTAGTGAAGCAGAAGAACTCATGCGACTAAGCTATGAAAGCCTGGTTAACATGAAAAAAATTGGTATTGATGAGCTTACTGGACTTCCTAATCGCAAGGTATTTGATCGGAGCATAATGGACGGAGTTGAGCGCAATAAGCGCTCTAATGAAACTTTTTCGTTCATTATTTTTGACCTGGACCACTTTAAAAAAGTGAACGACACCTATGGACACCAAGCCGGTGACGAGGTTTTAAGAGAGATGGCTCGTCGGCTGTCTCAAGATACTCAACTTCGAAGACTGGATGCAGTCGTTCGCTATGGGGGTGAAGAATTTGCCCTGATTTTGCCTGACACCCCCAAGGAAGGAGCTTGTATTTTAGCTCAACGCATCTTAGAACAAATAGGCTCGAGACCATTCACCATTGCCGACAAAGAAGGAAAGTCTATCGAAATTTCAGTGACTACTAGCATTGGGGTCGCTCAGTACAGCAGTGCCACCAAGGATCCTGACGGCAAAGAAGTCCAACGAAAAGCTGATACCAGTCTTTATGTCTTAAAGGGTAAAGAACCTGACAAAGAAGGAGTTATTAAAGATCGGCGAGGGCAAATCGCCTGCAATAATAGAGTGATTACAGTGGCCGATATCGAAAATTACAAAGAAATGATGCCTGATCGTCGAAGTGGTTTAACTCCCAGACCAGCCAATGTGACCCCCATGTAGCCCAGACTACTTCAACTTGCCAATTTTGGCTTTTACTGGCCTAGAACTCTTGAAAAATGGGCCTTTTTTTGGTATAATATAAGGATTATTTAAATAAAAACAAAACAGCATGAGGGTGCTCATGTATGGGTGGGAATTTCCCCCCATTCAAAGCGGAGGGCTTGGCGTTGCTTGCCAAGGAATTGTAGAGGGACTTATTAGTCACCAACACGCTGTATATTTGGTTTTACCAAAGACTTCTTCAGCCATGCAAATGTATGGTGATAATTTTAAGGTACTCTCTGCCAGTGAGTCTGGAGGAGCGATTGAAATCGGCAATATTCCAACCGGGCTTTATTCTCCGTATGCCAGCAATGATGTCAGCTACCAGAAATATTTGCAGAAGATTCTTAAGGAAGAACCGAATGCTATTTATGGCAAAAATATGATGGAAGAGGTTTACCGTTATGCCGCCAAGGCCGCGGTTCATGCCAAGCATGTTCCCCATGACGTGATTCATAGTCACGATTGGCTCACTGCAGAAGCTGGGGTGCAGGCCAAGAAGATTTCTGGTCAGCCACTGGTCATGCATGTACATGCGACTGAGTTTGATCGAAGTGGCGAGAACCCGAACCAGGCTGTTTATGATTTGGAAAAGCGAGGTATGGAGCACGCCGACCATGTGATCGCGGTTTCGCAGAGAACCAAAGAGATGCTGATGAAACATTACGGAATTGATGATTGGAAGATCGATGTGGTTCACAATGCCGTGCAGCCCAACGTAAGCACCTATCAAAAATCACATCACATCAATCCGACTGATAAGATTGTGCTGTTCTTGGGCCGTATGACCATGCAAAAAGGACCTGACTACTTTTTACAGATGGCCAAAAAGGTACTGGATCATATGAAACGAGTGAAGTTTGTGATGGCCGGGGACGGCGACATGATGGAGCAGGTCATTAACATGGCTATTGGCCTGGGAATTGAAAAACACGTACTATTTTCTGGTTTTTTGAAGGGTGATGAAATTGCCCGAACTTATGCGCAGGCAGATTTATATGTTTTGCCATCGGTATCGGAACCGTTTGGCATCACGCCGCTCGAAGCCATTCGCCAAGGAACGCCTGTGCTTATTTCTAAGCAATCCGGCATCAGCGAAGTCATCAAAAATGCCCTTCGGGTTGATTTTTGGGATGTAGATGAAATGGCTAACAAGGTTATTGCCGCCTTGGAATACCCAGCCCTACATCAAACTCTTCGAGAACATAGTACAAAGGAGCTAGAAAAGATGAGTTGGCAAAAACAAGCCGGCGAAATCACCAAAGTTTACGAAAAAATCCTTACCCAATAATGACTGATCAGTTTAACAAATCAGTGTGCTTCTACTTTCAGGTTCATCAGCCTTACCGGCTGAGCAAATGTAATGCTTTTGAAGTTGGAAGGAAGGAAGATTACTTTGAAGGGCCAGCGACTTATGAGAATAAGGCCATTTTTGAGAAAGTAGCGCGCAAGTGCTATTTGCCCACAAATGCTCTTATTTTGGATCTGTTAAAAAAACATCCTGAATTCAAAGTCAGTTACAGTTTTTCGGGAGTCTTTTTGGAACAATGCTTAGAATATGGCGAGATTGGCCAGCAAGTACTGGAGTCTTTTCAGAAGATTGTAGCTACAGGCCAAGCCGAGGTACTTAGTGAAACTTACTACCACTCGCTTTCCTGGCTTTACTCCAAACAAGAGTTTGCCCAGCAAATCATCAAGCATAAGAAGCTTATTTACAAGCTCTTCAAAAAGAAGCCGATGATTTTTAGAAACACTGAGCTGATTTATTCCAGCGAAATCGCCGAATTTATTCGAGAAATGGGTTTTAACGGAATTTTGGCTGAAGGTTGGGACTATTATTTGGACTGGAAAAGCCCGAATTACCTCTACAACCCCGAAAAAGTCGAGCTTCACCCGGAAGATCAGAAGATTGCCAAGAAAATGGCGGTGAGCAAGAAGCCGAAAAAAGATATCGCGCTTCTACTGAAGAACTACAAGCTGTCGGACGATATTGCCTTCCGCTTTAGTAACAAGGGATGGACGGAGCACCCACTAACGACTGAAAAATATGCGGCCTGGGTGGATTCGACTGAAGGAGATACCGTAAACCTGTTTATGGATTACGAAACCTTTGGCGAACACCAATGGGAAGATACTGGTATTTTTGAGTTTATGAGGCATTTGCCCGAAGCCTTGCTTCGAAGAAATATTGGATTTAAGACACCTAGCGAAACCATTAAGGCGCTCAAGCCGGTTGGCGAAGTACACGTTCCTCATTTAATGAGTTGGGCTGACATGGAAAGAGATCTTTCTGCCTGGCTAAGTAATCCTATGCAGGAATCAGCGCTTCGTCGCATATTTGAACTTGAGGAGATGGTGCAGAAGACTTTGGGAACGATGGATAAAAAGGAATCGGAAGATTTACATGATGTATGGCGCAAGCTTCAGACCTCTGATCATTTTTACTACATGTGCACCAAGTACTGGAATGACGGAGATGTACACGCCTACTTTTCATGTTACGAATCACCTTATGATGCCTACATTACCTACATGAATACACTGAGCGATTTTGAAAAAAAATTAACCACCACTTAAATGCCAAGAGCCGCTGTTACAGGAAACGGAAACCTGCTTGCCTGCATGAACAACCAGAATCTACTGGAAGATCTCTACTTTCCCTATGTTGGAATGGAGGATCATATAGATTTTGAGCACTGGCATAGGATTGGGGTTCATGTAGATAACAAGTTTTCGTGGCTAACAGACAATCAATGGGAGCACAAAACCAATTACATGCCCGAAACCCTGGTGACCGATAGTAGCTCAAGGAATGAGGAGCTTCTGATACGCTTGGACTTCAACGATTTTGTGTATCACAGTGAGAATCTGTTTATGCGAAAGATCAAGATTCGCAACGAGGCTAATTACGATCGAGAGGTAAAGCTGTTTTGCAATCAGGATTTTCATTTGTACGGTGATAAACAGCAAGACACTGCTTTTTACGACCCGGAATACAAGGCAATGATTCATTACAGGAAACGTAGATACTTTTGGATTTGTGGAATGCAGGACGGCAAGGCAGGTGTTGACTCTTTTACGACTGGTAAAAGTGAATATCATGGTCTTGAAGGAACCTGGAAAGACGCTGAAGACGGACATTTGCATGAAAACCCGATAGAACAAGGGTCTGTTGATTCTACTGTTCAATTCAACGTGTTTTTAAAGGCCAATGAAGAAAAAGTGGTTTATGTTTGGATCTGTGCAGGGAAAGATTTGACCGAAGTGGAAGACATGCATGAGTTTATTCTGCATGAAAATCCTGAAAAACTGCTCAAAAATAATATAAATTACTGGATCAGCTGGGTGAATAAAGAGGCTGAAAAGGACTTACAGTTGGATCCGAAATTACTTAAAGAATATAAGCAGAGTTTGCTTATTATTCGTACACAAATTGACAATCGTGGCGCTATTATTGCGGCCAACGACTCGGACATTATGAAGTTCAACAAGGACACTTACTCTTACATGTGGCCGAGGGATGGGGCATGGGTGAGTCTTGCTCTGGATCGCGCAGGTTATGGCGAGATCAGTAAGCGATTCTTCCAATTTTGTGCGGAAACGATGACCGACGAAGGCTATCTTCTTCATAAATACAACCCCGACGAGTCGGTGGGTTCCAGTTGGCACCCCTGGTTTAAGAATGGCGAAATGCAAATGCCGATTCAGGAAGATGAGACAGCCATTGTGACTTACGCCCTGTGGAACCACTGGGAACATTACAAGGATATTGAGTTTATTCAGGAAATGTATGAACCGCTGATTCGCGCGGCAGGGAACTTTATGACTCATTTTATTGATGAGAAAACCGGTTTACCACTGCCAACTTATGATTTATGGGAACGGGATCGTGGCATTTTTTCTTACACAGCTGCCTGCGTGTACGCTGGACTCGAAGCCGCTTACAGGCTATCTTCGATCATCGGTCACTTCAATCATTCTGATCGCTATAAAAAGGCCGCTGAAGGCATTAAAAAGGCCCTACTGGCGCACCTGTACGATGAAAAAGAGGGTCGCTTTTTGAAACGGGTGGAGATTGACCCAAAAACCCGTGAACTTAAAAAGGACTACGGCCTGGATGCCAGTATGCACGCTTTGTGGATGATGGGGGTTTTGCCTCCTGACGACGAACGCATTGTGCGAACTAACGAGGCGATTTATGAAAAATTACTAGTCCGAAACGATGTTGGCGGACTCGCCCGAAGCGAGAACGACGATTACCAGAGAGTGGCAGGAAATTACCACGATATTCCCGGTAACCCCTGGATTATTACCACCCTTTGGCATGCTCAATGGAAAATGGCCATAGCCAAAAATTTGAATGACATGAAGGAAGTTAAAAAGTACATCGATTGGGCAACCGATCAGGCAAATGAAGCAGGCGTGATGCCCGAACAAGTGAATCCATTTAACGGGGATCCGCTTTCTGTAGCACCACTCACTTGGAGCCATGCGACTTTTGTGGACACAGTCCTAAAATACGACAAAAAACTCAAAGAACTTGGCAAATAAGGTTCTAAGCTGCCTTATCTAGCTCTGTCTCTTCACTCTTTTTAAGATGACCTCTAAGCGCATCAATCTCTTGTAGATTTAGTTCAACTTTTCTACCTGAACTTGCTTTAATGGCAAGTGAAAGATCGTCATTACCACCCTGTACATCGCCACGATATTTGTGTTTGCCGTCCTCTGTGAATAGGCGCTCCATGCCTTGTCCTTCGTTTATAGTCACTTGCGCTTTTCGCTCTTTCTTGCCTGTCTTGTCTTTAGATTCTACTTGGGTAAAACCGATTTGCTTTGTGACTTTTGCGCCAGCTTCTTCTAGAAGATTGGCATCCTCTTCGATCTGACTCTCGTTTACATCTGTATTTGCTTCCCTACCTTTTGAAGGGTTGTCTGTGTCATTATCGTTGGCTGCTTTTGCCCTTATTCCACCTTCAAAACTAGATGCATCGAATTTGTCACGGCTTACATTACGAAACATCTTGTCTAGAACTTCTATAAAAGTTCTTCTTTTTCCCTTCCCCTGTTTTTCTAGCATCTCATCTGTTTCAACAATGGCATTCCTTACTTCCTTTGAACGAATCATACTGAGAGAAGCCATATCCGTGTCATCTGATACTGTCTGAGGCACTTCTTCGCCATTCTTAAAACGTTCATATTGCTGATTGAGCTCCGTGTACCCCCACACATCAATTTTGGACTTCATAAATTCTTGTCTGTCTTCAGAAAGGTCCTCTGTTTTTTGCCAAAGTTTATCGTAGTGAAGCATTTCGCCTTTCAGTTTTTCGGCTGCCTCATATTTGCCAGGGAAATCCTGCCCCTTCATCCATGAGTTAAACTCGTCTATTGTGTGCTTTCCAATGACACCCTTGTTGTTGCCTTGCTTTTTACCACCTTTCTCATTCTTTTGCATACGATATTTTTCCAGCTCACCCTTATATTCTTTGTTCAGTCGATTTGATTCAGCATCTTTCACTTTTCCAAACTCCGCAAAAAGCTCTGTATAACCAGAATCGGGATCGTCAATTTTGCTCTTCATCTCCTTGAGCGCATCGCCCTTAAGTGTGGTATCAATCTGCCCCTGAAGTGCTTCGTATGGCTTCATCTGATTATCGAATTCAGAAAGCCAATATTTTTTTTCATCGTTATCCAAGTCCTCGAAACCTTTGTCATCACCATCACCATACATGAATTCTTTATACGTATGTTCGCCGATAATCCCCTTTTTGCGAGCAGCATTCAGTTTTTTAGTATAGTCTGCCACTAGCTTCACACCTTCTTTGTCCTCACACTCTTCTGCGTATTTTTCAGCTTTAGGTAGGCCTTCTTTGATACTTTCCAGCAGCTCTCTTCGCTCTGGCACAGTGAGCTTCATAAATCCTGTTTCGTTTGGAAAATCGATTCGTGTATTGCCATCAACTTTAAGGTAGCCGATATCTTTTATGAGCTTGTGATTTGCCAGTTCCGTGTACTTGTTTTTGTCTAGCCTCATATGATCTAACTTCTCATCGACACGCTTTTCATAAAAATCTGCTTTTTTATCAAAGTCAAAGCTCTTAACATTTAGCTGCTCCATCAAAAAGTTCTCGTCTCCTTCTGAGGCGATTTTGGATCTGCGAGCTGACTGAATTCTCGTATGAATCCGAAGTACTGCATCCTCGTGTTTTGATGCAAATTTACGCGTTGATTCCAGCATCTCCATGCTCATCGCTTGCCCATCTGCTCCAGCTGCTACTTTTTTGTAATCTTCATAAACTTCCCTGCTAATTGCGTTTGCACCAAGTGAGCTATCAGCAATGATGCCAATTTGATGCCTAATGCTGGTCATTCGATTTTGGTCAATGACCAAACTCAAAAAAGGTGACTTTGTAGCTTCCAAGGTTTCCCCTGGGCTGCTTGATTGACTCAGGCTTGCTGACATATTTAAAAATGAAGGTTTTATACACTGCTACCGTGGTGCTGCAGATCTTTTTCTTTTCTAACTTCAGCCTCATTCAAAATTGCTCTGGCAACCATGCCTGGGTCTGAAACGTGATCAATCGTAAAATTGCTAGCTAAACCAGCGGCAGTTTGTACGTCGATTGATCCGAAATTTAGTAATGTACCAACTATTCCCTGAATATCGCTAGTGGTATCTTGGATTTGATTGAGGGGTGTGGTTGCCACCGTACGTTTTAGAAAGCTTACCTGCGTTATATCTATCAACCTGTGATTTGTGAGAATGAAAAGGTCAAATTCATCATTCAATATAGAAACCACAAGAAGAGCCAAACTGTATAAAGTGTATAAACTAGCCCCTAAATAGCCCACCACACTTACGGTGCCACCCTGCGAAAGAGGAAAAGAACTGGACCAAATTATCAAAAAAATTGTAAGTGGTAATACCGCCGCTATCAAAAAAATCGCGAGACTTCTTATATAAACAATTACGTGCTTTCTAATCACCATTAGCACTTCTTCATCGGGCTGTCTTCCGGGAAAGTCATTGAGCATAGAGTAGAATTTTTCTTGAATTCATTTATACCAAAAAAATAACCAAAATCATAGGTTCAAATTCTTAATATCTTGCAAATAATCCGATGTGCCCACTGGTTTTTGCCCCTCTGCTTTATTTGGCATGCGGTCGGATCTTCTTTTTAGGATGTGCTCACGCTTTACTCTATTGGACCATTCAAGGTAGAAGTGCGGGTCTGGCACGTAGCTAATAACCAGGGGTGGAGCCGACGTAGAAAGGGTAATAATCAACTTGCCGTATCTCAGATAATTACGGAGTATTCCATGGCTTTCTACCGCAATATCTTGAATCTTTGTAAGGTCGATTGCATCGGAGTCATTCTTCATAAAACAGGTTTTTTTGACAATTATGACGCGTGTATCAGTCACAATAACCATGTTGAAGTAAAAATTAACCATCTGAAGGCTGGTTAAAAGAAAAAATCCAACGGAAATTAAGAGAGTGAAATAAATGTAAATAATACGAACCAACTCGTGATCTACAAGCATGGTAAGTCGGCCTAGAAACACAAGAATAACAAGAATTAGCAGGCCAACAGGCGCACTAAACAAGATTGGCTGAATGAATTTTACCCAGTGCTTACGAAAAAAGAACTGGAAGTGTTCGTATTTCAGCTGGCCTTTAAAATCATGCTCGCCTTTTTCCATAAATTGCTTGTCATTTTGGATGGACGACCTTTTCTTAAGTGAAGCTTATCACGAACTGCTGCCTTTTTTCAACCGAAAAATGAGTTTCACAAAGACAAAGGTCGCATTCCAGATTCGCTTGAAGCGACGAGGCTGTGTAATAAGGCGCCAAAACCACTCAAGGCCAAGACTGCGGAGTAATTTAGGTGCCCGTTTTGCGTTTCCTGCTGCGAAATCAATCGCACCACCGATGCCAATAGCAACTTTTATTGTATTGAGCTTATTTAAATTTCGATGGATCCACTCTTCTTGGGCAGGGCTGCCGTAGGCAACAAACAAAATATCAGGCTCAGCCAGATTAATTCGTTCACAGAGCTCGTCTTCGTGAGTTTCAACAGGAGTGCCCGCGAAACTTCCGGCAAAAACAGCCTTAGGGTATTGTTTGGTCAAGCGATCTATGGCAATACTGGCAATACCTGGTGCTGCTCCTAGCAAATAAATACGCCACCCATTCTTTTGGCTTTCTTCGATAATCTTGAATAGAAGGTCAGCGCCCGTAACGCGATCTGGCAAAACCCTATAAATCGCCTTCATTTTGAAGAGGACCTGAAATAGAGTGCTAACTACTTTCACTATTTCAACAAATCTGTTTTTTGACTTTGGAAGGCTAAGGTAGTGGGCTGCCCACAAAATCCCGATACCATCGGGAACGGCCATGGAAGCCGAATTGAGCACCTGCCTAAACGCCTCGTGATTTTGAGAATAAACGACCATCTCGGGATTGGGCGTCACGATCATCTGCTTTTTGTGCTCTTGATTTACATATGCCTCGACCGCTGTCAGTACGTCTACATAGCGCACCGCATCAAATTCTACACCTGCGATATTTACCTTTTCTTTCATTTTTTTCGGGCGATCAAAACAAAGTTAAAAGACCTGAACCATCTTACTCGTTTTCCCTTCCTCGTAAAGTATAATTCTTCGATTTTCCATGAATTTTCATCAAAAAGTCTTATAAATTCACTTGGTAAGAAGGCGTGATAATAGCGCTTTAAGGGGTAATTTCCCCATTTGATCCAAAGGTCATTCCAAGCCCCCTTGAAGCCCAACGAAATAACCGTCCGTAAAGCCGCCTTCAAAAGTTGGCCGATGTATTTGAACTGAAAAAGGTTCCAGACTGTCAAAATAAATATGCCGTCGGGCTTGAGGGCATGGTGGATGTCCGCCAGAACTTTTTGGCGCATCTTTTTGGTGGGAATATGATGAAAGGCCGCAATACAAAATACGTTATCAAAAGCTTCTTCTTCCAAATTGATATCCATGATGTCGTCGAGCTGGAAATTCCCCTCAGGGAAATTCTTTCGCGCCAGGTCCAGCAGATGTGAATTGTGGTCGACACCCAAATAAGATACCTCTTTGGGCTGCAAAAAATCATAAAATCTGCCGCTACCGCAGCCAAGATCCAAAACTTTGGCATGCTTGCGAGTGTAGGCCATAAAATGATCAAATTCAGGCCATTGTCGTTGCCTGGTTTGATCGAACTCACCCGCAAACTGCGAGTAAGAGGCTTTGACCTGTTCGGCGATGTTTTTTACAAACTTCTTTTTCACGAAAACATTATACCCCAGGGTATACCTCATGGGGGTAGAAAATTCTGTTGCACAAGGTTTGTGCAAGATCTGTGCAAACTTTGTGCAAGATCTGTGCATCAAAATACATACACCTAAAAGGGGTATACCTAGGTCGCGCCGAATATAGGCAATAGTGGAAATTTTTCTTAGCTAATCGTTGAACCGATATAGAAGAATGGCAGCATTACGGCCATCAAAATAGTACCTACCAATGCAGCTACAAAGAAGATCATTAGCGGCTCGACCATGGTAGAAATGTTGCGAAGAGTATAGTCGATGCTTTTATGGTAGTTCTTTTTCACCTTCTCGAGCATCTTGGCAATTGTCCCGGTTTTTTCACCGATGTGAATCAGCTGAGCCATTTGAAGTGGGAAGAGTTTATGTTCTGTGAATTTTTGAGCTTTAATATCTTCAAGTCCCATCATTTGCGAAACCTCTTTACCCATCACTACTCCAAGCCTGATTTCTTCGAGAGCTTTTTGGTAGTGCAGGTTGTTGACCGTTTTCTCAGTAATCGCAAAGGCTTCGGTAATAAGTACGCCACTCTTCATAAGCATGGCCATATTAGAAGCGATCATCATGATATTTTTCTCTTTTGAAATGCGCCCTGCTACTGGAATGATCGATATGAACTTTTCCCAAGCCATACGACCAAAATGCAGCTTGGCGAAGAACAGGTAAAGGCCAATTGCACCTCCAATGAACCCTCCCAAAAGGAATGGCCATCTATTCACCGTAAAGTCACTAATATTGATCACCATTTGAGTAAGTGCAGGCAATTGCACGTTGGACTGCTCGTACATAGCGGCAATCTTGGGGATCACGAAGACCATCATGCCTGTTACCAAAATGAGGGCCAAACATATGAGAATTATTGGGTAAACCATAGCGCCAGTCACTTTTTTGAGGAAGTCCTGACTGGATTCCATTTCTTCGACCAGTTCGGCCAGTACTTCTTTCAAATTCCCCGAAGCTTCAGCTGCCTCTACGAGGGCTGATTGCATTTTGGGGAAAATATGAGGAAAGAACTCCATGGCTTCTGCCAGCGAAAGACCACCATTGATTGAGTGAATCATTTCGGCATAAAGCGCTTTCACATTCTTATTACGTTCTTGCGCTTGAATGAGCGATAGTGAATCGATAAGCGGAACGCCAGACCCTACGAGAGTCGACATTTGATCGTAAAATGCGAGACGTGATTTTTTGGACAGCTTTAAGTGCTTTAGCCCAAAAGGAAGCTTGGTATTTTTTACTAACTCCTTCTTTTCTTCAGCCTTTTTCGTTCGCATGTCCATGATTTGAGACATGCCACCTTCTACCTGAGGTGCGCTTGCAGCAACAGGCATAACACCAGGCGTCGCTACCTGGGTAGGAGCGACTGGAGCCTCTTTGACTTCATCTTTCGTTTCTTTGGGCTTACGACTGAACATCAGTTCAATATCGAGCCAAAGATCTGAGAAGATATCCCTGAATTTTGCTACGAGTGCTGTCATTAAATATTATATTTTACTGAAGGGTTATGTCTTCCTCGCTATCATCTTTTTTGACAGTGAGAACGACTGGGCCACCTGGCGGGTTGCCGTCATCATAGAATTCCTTGGCGGCGTAGGGTGATGAGATTTCTAGCGTGTATTTGTTATCCACAATTGCAGGTGATTCATCACTGCCGTCTCGGCGAACATTGAAGTGTATGAAGCGAATGATTTGAGATACTTGAGAGCTTCGGAAAACCTGATATTGCACTTCTGTGTCTTCAGATTCTAGGAACTCTATGCAAACTGGCTCTGAAGCGGTGATGTATGGAGTAATCTTGATGTTATTCCCATATTGATCGCGTTGGGCCAAGTAGACTGGTGTCGGAGGTGAAGCATTTTTTACTACCAACTCTTCTTCATCCGCGCCACATCCACCTGATGGATTCCATTCGAGTTCCAAATATTGATTCTCTACCTCCGCCTCTATCACCAAGTAGTCTTCTTCGAAATGTATGGTTTGTTTTTTGTAATCCCGACGAATCATCTCGAGTTCCAGATTTTTTACCATGTCAGTGATGACACCGGCGGTCTCTTGTACTCGCACAGTCTCGCCAAATGAATTGAAGCCAATCACCACCGATCCAGACATAATGCTGATGATGGCGACGGTAACCATGATTTCCATTAGTGAGAATCCTTTCATGATTTTGGGTTATGCCATGGCACGAATTGCCTCTTCGATGGTGATATCACCTGTCATTGCTTTATAAAGAGCATCTTTGCGAAGTAGGATCATACCTTCCTTCACCGCTTGATCCTCGATTTCGTTGTGAGGAGCATTGTTGATGACCAGTTCTTCGATAGCCGGTGACATTTCCAGGACTTCAAAAAGTCCAATTCTGCCTTTGTAGCCGGTATTCTTACATTGATCGCAACCTTTAGCTTTGTAGAAAAAGGCTTCTTTTGGGTGAACCTCTGAGTCTTCTCCAAATAGATCGTAATACTTTTCGGGAACCGGATATGACTCACGGCAACTGGAACATACCTTGCGAACCAGACGTTGAGAAATAATCAATTTTACGGCAGCTGTAATCAGGAATCGATCGATGTCCATATTCAGCAAGCGTTGAATGGTTCCCACAGCTGAGTTCGTATGAAGGGTTGAGAAAACCAAGTGACCCGTTAGCGCGGACTCGATGGTAAGCGAAGCTGTCTTTTGGTCACGGATTTCTCCCACCATTATGATGTCAGGATCCTGACGAACAAGCGTACGAAGACCATCCGGGAAATCAAAGTCGATCTCGGTATTGATCTGAGTCTGGGTAACACCAGTAATTTTATATTCGATCGGATCTTCAAGCGTTGAAATATTGTACGCCGATGGATCGAAAGTCGAAATCATAGAAAAAAGTGAAGTAGACTTACCAGAACCAGTTGGCCCCACTGCTAGCACCATTCCGTAAGTTGCAGTCAGGTGTCTTTCTACCTTCATCAAAATATTGGGGAGCATTCCAAGGTCTCGGAGCTCCACCATCTTTGGATTCTTTTCTAGCAGACGAATTACTACCTTCTCACCGAACTGTGTTGGCAAAACAGATACACGAAGGTCGACCTCTTTGCCATCCCCCGCGTCGAAAGCACTTTTACCATCTTGTGGTAGGCGGTGTTCATCGATTCGAAGACTGGAAAGAATCTTGATACGAGCAATGAGTGGATTATGAAAAATCTTCTCAAAAGCTTTGTGCTCAATCATGGTTCCGTCGATTCTGAGATAAACCATGAATTTATCCTCGGTTGGCTTAAAGTGAACATCACTAGCATGTTGCTTGATGGCCTCCAGGAATATCTCATTTAGAATCTTGGGGATACTGTCTTCATCAAAGGTAGTCGCATAGGGAATTTCTGCAGGCTCTGCCGGCTTTTTATTCGCGTCTTCAGCTTCACTCATAATGACCACTTTTCCTTCATCTTTCGCTGCTTCACCGATGTGCATTTGCCCATCTTTTGGCGCAGCCTGAATTGGATCATTTTGAGCAACATCTTCTGCTGGCTCATCTTTCTTTTTTTGTAATACGTCTAGTAGGGACATTTTTAAGTCAATTAATCTCTATATTATAGCAAAAATAAGCCGAAAAATCAATGGCCAAGCTCCAAATAAATTGTTACACTGCTGTCGATGACCAAAAGAAATACAAAAAATGCCGGTTTTTCCCTGATTGAACTGCTTTTTGCCATGCTTTTCATGTCTATCATCGTTTTTGGGGTGATCAAACTCCAAACTAGTAATCTTACCCTGAGCAACACAAAACAACTCGAACTAAAAGCCCATTCTCACGCAACTCAGGGGCTGGAGATTGTGACGGCTTTGGGTAAATCGGATATTGGCATTAAGTGTCCATCAAAAACTTGCTACCTGAAAAAAAATGGTCAATATGAAATTAAAGACGGTGGTGGCCCGGAACTGTTAGAGGTTGACCTTTTTGAGCGTTCATTTGAGTATACAGATCTTTTAGACAGTGCAAGATTTGTCACTATGACCGTTGGCTGGACTGACAGTTCTGGCTCCCACAGCGCTTCTGTTAAACGAATTATTTCTAACTGATGAAAAATTTTCCTAAAAAAGGCGGCTTCACAATGGTTGAACTCATGGTTTCCATGGGGATTACCGTCATATTCATGGTAGGCATGACTGCTTTCTTTTCGACCACATTCCGAAATATGTTTGATGCCCGCGAAAAAGTGACCAACACCCAAGGACAGTTTGTTGTAAGCACGATTATGGATGGGAAGTTTGTGAATGTGGAATCTTTGGATCCAAACAGTGGATGTGGAAATGATTGTGTGGTTCTGAGAAATGATATGGATTCGGGCGATCTGCCGTTTACTTACATTGGAACTCAGGCCAATGGCCGTTTTGATCAAATTGTTTTCAAAGATTTCTTTGTTTTTAATGGAAAACAAGCCACTGTAAGCAGTCAGAGTGCTGTTGGCATTGAAAACCCTGGTGGCCTGACGGAGCTCAATGGTGAGTATTACTTAACTGTCCCACTGGAAGATAAGGTTTACCGATGTATTCCAGGCGCTGGCCCACTTAGCGCTTGCGCTGATATGGCAATTGCAGGCTTAGATCAGCCCACAGGAATAACTAATAATGGAGTAGCCTCACCCAACGACGTACTTTATGTGACAGATGCGGGTAGCAATAAAATAATTACAATTACAGATCCAACTCGTAACAAAATTATGGGTGAAGTTACCACCGAAATTACCAGCAGCCTTAATTATCCAACGGGCATTGAGTTCTACATGGCACCAGATGCAAGTGAATATCTTTTTGTGGCCGATACTTATAATCACATGATTAAAAAAGTTAGGATTACTGATGGTGATGACGAGGTCGTCGCGGGCGATGGAGATAACGAAGACTGCAATAATACTGCAAGCTTCTGCAAACTGAGCTTTCCTACTGGCTTAATGATTAATGGTGGCGATCTTTATATTGCCGATACGGGTAGTGGTAGGGTTCTGAAGATGAGTGATCCGGGGCAACCTGCAAGTGAAGGTGCCTTTGAGAGAATTTCTTTCACCTTTGGCGGTGAATATGCTGTGGAAAAGATAGGTTTTGAAGATTTTGGCAGTGAGCTTTTTGTGGCCAGTTCAATGGATGATGGCCTTAACGGTACATATGACAATGGTACCCATGAAATGAATGTGAACTCTCTATTTACCGCTTACGATAGTCCAGGTGCGCCGTGCAACTGGTCTTTGGGTGGCACTAATCTTTACATTGATAATGCGGTACTTGATATTAGTGCCGTCGAAGCAGGAGACATTATAAGCGTTGAAGGTAATATTTATGAGATATTAAGTAAGACACCAAGTCGAGCAGTATGCCAAGACGGTGCCCCTCCAGCTATAGTGGATAGTGCTCATATTTTGGGCGTGGATAGCAATCTTGTCGGTGTGACCAATGGATCAGACATATATTTTGGTTCAATCGATAGGAATGTGGAAACTCTTGACCTTGAATTTGCTCCTGGCTCCTTTTCAGCAACTGGTTTTCAGGCTATCGACATTGATGTTTATGAATTTGGAAATGCCGTAGCAGTTGAATCCCATGAGCATTTTGTTCGAGTTGGCGACGGTGAACTCGGAACTACTGAGGATACTATTGAGGAAATTGAAATTGGCCACGCCTTCCCAACAGGACTTGGCTGGAGTGGTGGCCTTCAGGTATCAGATTTCGCTGATTATTCCACAGATTTTTCAAACCCTGGCTACGATTACACCAGTGATTTTGATGTTGATAATTTTGAGTTCGATGAGCCGAATCCAGGTGAGATTCTTGAATTAAATTTTGAAGCTGAGCTTAGCAAGGATGATAATGGCGATCCAGTTTGGGAGGAATTCACTCTTAATTCGGACATATAACCCATGAAGAAACTACCTAATTCACGGGGCTCGATCCTTATCTGGACAATGCTTCTAGGACTTTCACTGGCAACTGTGTTCTTCTTTTTTTCTCAACGACTTAATGCTAATGCGTCCAGCCAGCGCGAAACCATGGAGTATCTGAATTCGAAGATCTTCTTGGAAAGTTATGTGGATTATATTCAGGGCCTGAACCTAAACGATCTTAATTCTCTCAAAGCTCCTGATGGCACTATTAGTTTTGATAGCGGAACCATTACGGGAACGCTTACGAATGAGGTGGATGTGATTGTGGGCAGCGTGGATGCTCTTGGCGAATCAGCTAACTATAATTTTGCCGATGATGTGAAGATTGAATGGAATCTATGTGCCGATAATAATAAGTCTGACTTAACTGTTGGTGATGTTAATGCGTATCCACCCTATGCACATGTGAACAACCCCTGCACCCCAGATGGCTATGACGATATGAAAGCATCTCTGGGAGTTGATGATCCTTTCAAAATCAAAAGCACGGGAGCTCCTTTTCAGTATAGTATTACCAGCAACACAGCTACGCCGTTATTAGACAATAAATGGCAACTTGATATTGAGATTTCTTTGGGCTTCCGTAAGAAGCTAACTGCAAATCGAATTTTCACTCCCCAGCCCTAAATAAATTTGCCTTTTAAGGCGGGAGTGAGCTAGAATGTTACAAATCAATCAACTAAAATTATGAAGATGGAAAATCTTAAGAAAAGACTCAACAAAAAGAAAGGTTTCACGCTCGTGGAGCTGCTTGTGGTAATCGCCATTATCGCAATTCTTTCGGTAACTGCTTATGTGGCTCTTGGAGGACAGACGGCTAAAGCTCGTAATTCAAGGCGTCTCTCTGATATTTCTACGATACAAAGTGCCTTGGAAATCTTTTTTATTACCAATGATAACAATTATCCAGCGAATCTAGGTCTTTTGGTACCAAAACAGATCAATAAAATACCAGTAGACCCTGTAACAGATGGTAACTATTTATATGTTGTTCCTGCTGCAAATAAGAAGACTTTCCTGCTTTCGGCTCACCTAGAAGATGAGGAAGGTGGCCTTGACAATACAGCTGTTGTGACCGGCAATGGTGACGACGCCGCCCTACTTAGCACTAGTGGTTTCACTTATAACTCAGCAACTGGTGCATGCGGGGCAAACTGTGCGATCACCGATGGTAGCACAACTTGTGTCCCTTATTGCCTACAATAAACTCTTAATACTATGAAAACTATTTTTTCTATTTTCCTTGCGTCCGGAATTCTATTACTAGCTGGATGCACAGCCAAAACTCCGGAGGCTGAAATTGGTAAAGTTTACCAAGGTTCTCCGCAAGAATTTAATGCAACTAAAGACATTGTTATGACAACTTTTGATCAGACTGCTGGCCCAAAGGCCGGTGCACAGATTGTGGTGATGGAAACTTCTTCCGGAACCATCAAAATTCAGCTTTTTCCGGAGTACGCACCGAAGACTGTTGAGAATTTTGTAGGACTTATCGAAAAAGGTTACTACGACGGAATTATCTTCCACAGAGTTATTCCTGACTTTATGATTCAGGGTGGGGATCCAGGTGGAAACGGTCGTGGTGGAGAAAGCCTTTGGGGTGGAAAGTTCGAGGATGAATTCAGTCCTAATGTGAGCAACATTCGAGGAGCTTTGAGCATGGCGAACGCAGGACCTAATACCAATGGTTCTCAGTTCTTTGTCGTTCAAAAAGAAGGTGGAACACCATGGCTAGACAATAGGCACTCTGTTTTTGGCCAAGTGTACGAGGGAATGGACATTGTCGATGAAATTGCCAATGCTGAACGTGATGGAGTTGATAAACCTTTGGAAGAGATCAGCATGACGAAAGTAACCGTAGATACATTCTAAGGCCTAAAGAACTTGTTAAAAACTAGGCTACTTCGCTTACTTCAAATTCAGCCTCAAACACTTTTCTGCCAAAAGGATCTGCGCTGAGCTTAATCCAATCATCTTCATGCTCAGGGGAAGATGGACCATTTGTGTTTCTTACTTTTCGGCGTGTTTCCTCAGCTTGTAATCCAAACGCTCTTGCAGAAATTACTCTGATACCACTGGGTGATTCGTCATCAACGTCTGCCTCACTAGGTAAGTCTACTTCGAAATATTCGGATGTTTCCATCGGGCTCTAGTTAGTTCGCTTTTAGATTAAAGTTATTCAAGTAAAAAGTAAACAAAAATTGACTTTAAAACAAAAAAACAGTACTTTGACCGACGCTGTTCTAACCCAAAAGCATCATGACTTCACGGAGACCCCATTTGCAAACTGATGAGCTTCTTAGGGCTGCTAAGGAAGATGATGGATCAGCAGCAACAGGTATCGAGACCTGTATGGATACTCTTAATAGTGATGCAGATGGGGGGAATTTGGGAAGTGATGACAAAATGGTTGCTGCCTCTGCTCTTTCTGGTAATCCTGAACAGGTCGCTACACTTATTAAGAATTTGACGGTGATTGCTCAGGCAAAATTGGCTGGAGCCAGTCCGGCAGAAATTGTTAGCCCACGTGATTTAAGAATGGCAATAACAACGGAGATGGTTGGTCTAGGGATGTTCGTTGGCATTATTTCTGCTCGCAATGAAATAAACGGTATTATTGCGGATCTGAAGAGCCAGCATGAAGGTGGGATAGAAGTTAGCCCGCTGGCTGATGCCATTGAGCAAATTACTGACGTTTGCCTGAGAGCCAACGAGAGGTTACGCCGGCTGGAACGAATAGCGGTGAAAGCTCTTGCGAGCTTGGAAGGTGAAGAGCCTGATGATCGTTCTGAGGTGACTGCACTGATCAGGCAAGCGCGGGAGGTTTTCGAGCCTTTTATTCAGGCTAATCACGACATTACAATGAGGCAATTGAGTGAGTTGAAGGCTTTTTTGTTTAATGCTGGAAAGGAGCTAAATAATATATTGTTTGGTGATGCATCTAAACGCCGTGGCCTTAGAGGTATGCTTAAAGACTTTGAACGGGCCGATCAACTGGGAGACAATAAGAAAATGAATAAAATTGAGCAAGATTTAGATAGTGAGGATGGAGTTGATAGATTTAGAAGGCTCAGGAGAGCCATTCAAAATAGCCTTCACATTCATGGCACTGTAGTGGCTCACGCGATGAAACAAAATCGTGCTGTTCTTAAGGGCACCCCCTCTGCAGTTTTGGAGGAGGCTGATACAAAAGGAGGACCTTCTGTGAGAAAATTGTTTGGACAAGGTGATGTGGGCCTTGTTTTACCAGGTAAAGATGATCTAAAATCGAAGTAAGCCCAATTTAAAGCTAATGACTCGTGTTCGCATTCCCCCATCACCGACTGGCCTACTGCACATTGGAACTGTGCGGACCGCGCTTTATAATTACCTTTTTGCCAAACAAAACGGCGGTAAAATGGTTTTTAGAATTGAAGACACTGATAAAGAACGAAGTACCAAGGAATTTGAGGATGATATTGTGAATGGCCTCGTGAAATTGGGCATTGCTGGTGATGAAGGCGTTCATATTCCGGGTGATAAGGGTTATCGGCAAAGTGAGCGTACAGATGTTTACACGGCTGATCTAAAAAAGCTTCTCGACGAAGATAAGGCTTATTTTTGTGGTTGCACTAAAGAACGGCTGGAGGAAATGCGGAATGAGCAACGAGCTAAAAAACTTGCACCACGTTACGATGGCGAGTGTGCCGATAAGAAGCTGACCGAGGGCGTGATTCGCCTTCGAATTCCGGCCGATCGTGGCGATATTAAGTGGAATGATTTGGTACGAGGTGAAACAATTATTCACGCAAAGGAGCTAGACGACTTTGTGATTGCTCGCGGTATTGATGACCCACTTTACCATTTGACCGTGGTGGCCGATGATCATGATATGGAAATCAGCCACATCATTCGTGGTGAAGACCATATTAGTAATACACCCAAGCAGATTCTGCTTTTTGAGGCACTTGGCTGGGAGCCACCGGAGTTTGCCCACTTGCCTCTGATTTTGAATGAGGATAAGAGCAAGCTGAGCAAGCGTAAGAACAAGGTGTCGATTGACGATTATTTGGCGGAAGGCTATTTGCCGGAGGCTTTGCTAAACTTTTTAGCTTTGCTGGGTTGGAATACACCTGATGAGCAGGAAATTTTTAGTTTGGACGAACTTGCGGAGAAGTTTACTTTGGACCGGGTACACAAAGGTGGTGCCGTTTTTGATGTTAAGAAGCTGGATTGGATTAACGGCGAGTACATCAAAAATATGATTGCGAAAGATGTTGATGGGTTTTATGAAATGGCCAAGGTCTTTATTGTTGGAAATGTGCCAACTGAAGATGAGGCACTTATTAAAAAAATCCTGCAAGATCCTGATTTTGAAGGGCGATTTAAGAAACTTTCCGATATTCCTGAAGGGCTTGCACCGCTATTTTCTGAGCTTCCTGATTATTCGATGGATTTGATTGCCAGAGAGAAGTTTCAGATTACTCCCGAAATGCTCAAGGACGTTATGAATAAGGCAATTGAGGTTGTGAATGGAATGGATTGGGAAAAGGGCGATTCAAATCAAAATCAGAAAATTTCGGATGCTTTTGTTGGTATTGTGGGTGAGCTTGGCCTCAAAAATGGTCAGGTACTTTGGCCAATTCGAGTCGCGCTTTCGGGCTTGGAACGGTCACCCAATTTTGCCACATTAGCGGTGTATTTAGGAAAAGAAGAAGTTCTAAAAAGATTACAGGCTGCTCTCGAAAAAATAGGTTAGGGTATCAAAAGTTGTATAATGCAGTCATATGAATATAAGTGTTCAGAAAAATGTGTCGATCAAAGAATACAATACCTATCGTGTAGGAGGGCCTGTGCTGTTTTTTGCGGAGGCCAAGAATTGGCCAACTTTTCTTGGACTTAGGGAATTCGCTAAGCAACAAAAGGTACCGTATATGGTTTTGGGCGGCGGAAGTAATGTTCTTTTTGCTGACGATGGCTACCCTGGCCTTGTGATTCTGAATCGAATGGATAAGATTATTTTTCATGGAGATACTGTAACGGCCGAAGGTGCCGTAGGTACCACAAAGCTTGTACTGATTGCCGCTGAGCATAATTTGGGAGGTATTTCTGGATTGGCCAGTGTGCCAGGCTCAATTGGAGGGGCTGTGTATGGCAATGCGGGAGTGCCAGACCTAAATATTAAGGATGCTTTTATGCATGCGACGATTCTTCCTGAAAACGGAAACAAACCCATTGTTGTCGGTCAGGACTACGCTAAGTTTGGATACCGCACCAGTCATTTTAAGGAAACAAAAGACATCATTCTTTCGACTACACTTAAGCTTAAAAAAGAGCCATCTGCTCTGGTGAAAAAGGAAATCAGCATGTATATAAAAAGTCGCGTCGCCAAGCAACCTCCTGGACTCACATGTGGCAGTTTTTTTAAGAATCCTGATCACTTTCCATCGGCAGGTTGGCTGATTGACCAAAGCGGTTGTAAAGGCATGAAAGAAGGCGGTGCCCAGGTTTCTGAAAAACACGCAAACTGGATTATGAATACTGGTAAGGGAACTGCATCTGACATCATTAATTTGGCCTTGAAAGTGCACAAAATCGTAAAGGAAAAACATAATATTGATCTTGAGCCAGAAGTACAGATTATTCCTAATAGCCCCTTCAATAAAAACTAAACCAAATGTCATGCTCACTCGAAACGAAGATTCACACAAAGGAGATAATGGGAAAGTAATGATCATTGGAGGAAGTTCTATGTTTTATGGGGCACCCATCCTTTGCAGCCTGGCAGCCGAACATTCGGGGGTCGATTTGGTCTTTCCTTTTTTACCCCCAAGCCACATAGAAGCGGCCAAAACTTATTCGCTGAACTTTATTCTGCATAGCTTTGCGCAA
>JAJDCF010000093.1 GCA_029260955.1 Patescibacteria group bacterium
AAAAGAAAAAGGTCAAAGTAGTCGAGTACGAAGAAGGAGGTGAAGGACCAAAAGAGCAACACGAGATGACTAAGTGTGACAATAACGAATGGTACGATGCCAAACATTTATAAATTCAACATTGGCAACGACTATATTGCAAAAGCTTCCCATGCCATTGAAGCTTTTATTGAAGAACAAGGTCAAAAACCGCTTAGAATAGCCCTTTCTGGAGGATCAAGTCCAAAAGCTATTTACGAAAAATTGGCTAAAAATGCAGAAATAGACTGGGGCAAAATTGAGTTCTACCAAGTAGATGAGCGTTATGTTCCCGAGGAATCTGAAGATTCAAATGCAAAACTGATCCGCGAATCACTCACGTCCAAAATTCCAACACTCAAAGCTTTTTACACATTCGATACATCCAAGCCAATCGAAGAAGCGCTCACTGCCTACGAAGATAGGCTCAGAAAGCTTAGCAAACCACTATTTGACCTAGTACTACTCGGATTGGGCCCAGACGGTCACACGGCCTCATTATTCCCACATGGCCCCGAGCTAGAAGAGCTAGAGCGACCAGTCGTCAGCTCCAACGCCCCTACTGGCATAAAAGAAAGGCTTAGCCTCAGCCTTCCTGCCATAATGAATAGTCAAAAAGTCATCTTCCTTGTTCGAGGCGCAGGCAAAAAAGAAATAGTTGAAAAGTGGCTAGAAAGTGACCTATCGGAAGAAGAGATCCCTGCCAAAGTACTCCTGGATCACCCAGATGTTGATATATATTATGACTACAGCACTTAATGAAAAATAAGACCCCGTTCATCATTGGCCTTGTAATTATTACCTTGCTTACGGTGAGTGGCTTCGCATACCAAATAAATTCCAACACTGCGTTAAAAAGCGAGCTGGCCCAAAACCAAGAAGATGCCGATACTAAAATCGCCACATTAAAGAAAGAACTGAGCAATCTCAAAAAGAAGGCAGAAGTAAAGCCCAAGCAAGTAGCCAAGCCCATAGATGAAGCAGACTTACTGGCCAACCTTTTTGCCATTCCTCCAGCCACTGAGGAAGCTACGTCAGGGTCATCTCTTCTGATTACTCCAGAGATCTTTGATCTAGGTCAAATAAGCAAAGCTGATGGCATCGCTACCGCCACCTTCGACTTAAAAAACAATGGAATCAAACCGCTTACCATAAGCTACGCCTTTAGTTCATGTGGCTGCACCGTGGCTCCTCTAAAGGACGAAAAAATACTCCAACCAGGAGAAACCTTCCCCTTAGAAGTAGCCTACGACCCAAACTATTACGGCTCAAAATATGATCTCGGGTCCATAGAAAAAACTGTCACTGTTCTTTCTAACTATGCTGCAAAACCATTTTATAAGGTGAAGTTAAAAGCTAATGTGACTCATTAATTTTTAATCCAATTGGATATGGCTGAATGCACACACAAAAATCAGATCAACGAAAACATTGAATCTCAAGCTGACGGCTGTAAGACCTGCCTAGCCGAAGGTGGTAGCTGGGTAGCAGTTCGTAAATGCATGACCTGTGGCTACACAGGCTGCTGCGATTCTTCTGCTGGCCAACATGCTCGTAAGCACTTCGAAGAAACAAAGCATCCAATCATCGATGCTAACACACCCGGGGATAATTGGAGGTGGTGTTACATCGATAACGATTACATCTAAAAAGAAACCATCAAAAAAGCCTCCATTTGGAGGCTTTTTTTACGTTTGAGAAAAATGGATTAATCGCACTTACCATCTTTACAACCCTTACCCATAGCATGCATAACAACAATCTTAAGGGCAAAAAGACCTATAAGTAAATAAACGATTGCCTCAACAGTTGGCCAGCTTCCAAGAAGCATATTAAGAACATTTAGATTAGAACCAGTAAGAGTTCCAAGGCCTACAAGACCCCAGTTCAATCCTCCAACAAGGAGAAGGATAAAACCGATCATACATAGTGGACTTTTATCTTTCATATCAATGAAAAATTAATAATAAAAAGGAGGCTAACTTTCGGGAAAAAGTATAACACTAGCGCATATAAAGGCAAGTACTAAGGCTATAAGTGCTTGCGAACAACATAGCCAACTTCAACTTCTTCAGGAAGAGTGAAGCTAATTGTGAATTTCTGACCAGGGTGTGCCGCATCGATTATCTCATCGTTAACCGCATTCTTAAATTCATCAAGAGTAATCGGAATATTCTTGGTTGGAGTGATGACATCAAGTCGATCACCCTTACGAAGAGTATTCTTCACTTCCATTTTAACCTCTTGTCCATTCACTTCGCGAATAACACCAGCAAAACAATACTTCTTGCTGTAATCACCTCGATCACCCGAATACTTTTGCCCCTCCGCGCCAGGCTTGCCGTACCAAAAGCCAGTAAAATAACCACGTGTATTAATGGATTCCACCAAATCTAGAAGCTCAGGGGTAGGCTTTTTGCCTTCCGCCGCTAAATCAGTGACCTGGCGATATATACGAGAAGTAATCGCCGCATAGAAGATGGTTTTATGACGTCCTTCGATTTTTGATGAATCAATACCGGAATCAATCACATCATCCATATGTTCTGCCATACACATGTCTTTGGCACTCATAATACTAGTCCCCTCCTCGTCTTCGTAGACAGGAATAAACTCCCCCTGCCTTTTACCCTCTTCAAGGTAAACCTTTAATCCTGAATCAGGCTCATCGTTATCGGTACTAGTCGCAACCTTGGTTTTACAACATTCCTTTTTTGAACCGACTGCAGCCTCTTTTTTATCGAACATCTTATAATTCCATCTGCAATTGTGAGCACACATACCCTCATTGGCGTCGCGACTAGTAGCAAAATTTGAAAGCAGGCACCTACCCGAATAAGCCATACACATGGCGCCATGCACAAAGGCTTCAAGTTCAACATCAATCTTCCTCTCATCCAATCTTTCACGGATTAGCTTAACCTCACGAAGAGAAACCTCGCGACCAAATACAATACGAGTGACTCCAAGCTTAGCCCAAAACTCGCAAGCTGCTGAATTGAGTGTGTTAGCCTGCGTAGACATATGAATATCAACCCAAGGGCACTCCTCTTTAACTGTCATTAAAATACCAGGATCCGAAATAAGCAGGCCGTCAGGAACCAAGTCCTTTTCTTTCAACATTTTCAGTCTTTCAATTTCTTTATCCAAAAAATTCAGCTTATTCTCGTGCGCATGAATATTCATGGTCAGGTAAAGTTTTTTACCCTGCTCTCGCGTAATCCTAAGAGCCTCCTCGATTTCATCGATGTCTGAAGTACTACCCTTAACCCGCATGCTGACTGACTTCATGCCCATATAACAAGCATCTGCGCCATACATGTAGGCGGTCTTTAGTTTTTCCAGATCTCCAGCCGGTGCGAGTACTTCGGGTAGTTTCATAGAAAGTGGGGACATTATATCAGAGATCTATTGAAATTAAAGCCAAAAAGTGCTATAATAAATGGATAATATTAACAAGTACTATGCCCAAAGAAGTACCCTTCTACAAAAAGAAGATCTACATCGTACTAACAATTCTTGTTTTGCTCATAGCTGCCTGGATAACTTATGCAGTTACCAGAGAGGAAGTAATTGAAATTAATTCAATAACTGCCACTAGAGCAGACTTGGTACAAGAGGTCAGCGTAACTGGTAGTGTAGAACCTGCAGAAAGCGTGAATTTGAGTTTTGAGATAACCGGAAAAGTGAATGAAATCTATGCCGAAGTTGGTGATCGAGTTGAAACCGGGCAAAAATTGATCAGCCTGGGAAGTGCAGATATTCAGGCTCAGCTTAATCAAGCTTATGCGGGAGCAGCATCAGCCAATGCGCTGGTTCAGCAATATCAGGCTGCTTTAGACGTGCAAAAATCAAACCTGAATGAACTAAAAAATGGAACTCGCCCCGAAGAGCTTAGGTTAAGTCAAACAGCCTTAGAAAATGCGAGAAAATCACTAACGGATTCACAAACAAACTTAATAAATGTGAAGGCAAAAGCTGACTCAGATCTAATAAGCGCTTACGAAAACGCTCGCACAGCGTTGCCAACTGCTGTAGATGCCGGAAAAACAGCCCTTCTTACTCTTGCAGATATTCAGTCAACTTATTTCACAACAGGAAATCAAGATAAGTTCACCATCGAAACAGCCAAGGCACCAGCAGTATATGAACTACTAGGAGCTAGTAATGCCGGAGGTTGGATCAGGCAGTACATCAGCACCTTAAACGGAGGAGTATACGGACAGGTTCAAAATCTGAGCTTAAATGCACCTAGCGACGTAATCCAAAACACTTTAATTACCAGCATAAGCGCTCTTCAAAAAGTTAAAATGGCCTTGAACTCTGTGCCTATCACGGGGACTGTAACCTCAGCATCCGCAACATTGCTCAATACAGAAAAAACCAGCGTGAACACTCAGATAGATACCCTGACAGGTCATGAGCAATCAATCAGTCTGCAAAAAGCTACCAATCTGAATCTGATAACAGCAGCCGAGAATGCAGTTCGCACCGCCGAGAATGCCATAGCCACTGCGGCAGACCAACTTAAATTAAAACAAGCTGGCTCCACCGTCGAACAAATCAGGGCCCAGGAAGCAGCTGTACGCCAAGCTCAGGCCTACCTAGCCTCTCAAAGGGCACAGGTATCAAGTCAGTATGCCATTGTACAAAACCACAAGGCTCAAATGGAGAAGACTGTACTTTACGCACCTATTTCAGGCTTGGTTACCAAAATGGAAGCAAAGGTTGGTGAGGTGGTCTTTCCAAGCTCACCCTATTCCGATAGCCGCGTGACATTTGTTTCGATCATAAGTGATAAGAATTATAAAATCGAAACCTACGTGGCCGAAGTCGACATTGCCAAAATCGAAATCAGCGACCCAAGCAAAGTAACTCTGGATGCCCATGGAGACGAAAAGGAATTTGCAGCAATTGTAACTGGCGTTGATCCAGCCGAAACCCTAATCGAGGGAATCCCCACCTACAAAGTTACTCTGGAATTTACCGAAGAAAGTAAAGATATTAAATCCGGCATGACCGCCAATTTGGATATTTTAACCGACATGAAGGCAATGGTGATTGCCATTCCTCAAAGGGCTGTTAGCACAAAAGATGGTAAAAAATATGTGAAGATTCAAACAAGTGAGGACTTAAAAGTACCGGTAATCGAAGAAGTAGAAGTAACAACCGGAATCCGCGGTTCTGACGGCACCATCGAAATCATTGAAGGAATAACTGAAGATGATGAAGTAGTTCTTTCCATCGACTAATACCAATGACAATAATCAGAGCAAAAAACATCAAGAAGACTTACAATCACGAGACCCTTCCTCTGGAAGTTTTAAAAGGGCTGACTTTTGACATAGAAGAAGGTGAATTTGTCGCCATTATGGGTCCTTCCGGATCAGGTAAGTCCACTCTGCTACACATCATAGGATTTCTTGACCAACAAACAAGTGGAACCTGCCATTTTAATGGCAAAGGAATGGATGATTACACGGAAGATGAGATTGCACATATTCGCAACAAAGACATGGGCTTCGTTTTTCAGGCTTTCAACCTTCTACCCAGAACAAACGTTTACGACAATGTAAAACTTCCTTTGATATATTCAGATCGCCCAGAAAAAGAATGGCACGACCTGATTATGAAGGCCATAAAAGCAGTTGGATTGGAACATAGAGTGAAACACGAAACATCTCAGCTATCGGGTGGTGAAAAACAGAGAGTGGCTATTGCCAGAGCTCTGGTAAACGACGCCAGAGTGATTTTTGCCGATGAACCAACAGGTAATCTGGATTCAAAATCCGGTTCTATGATAATGAAAACATTACAGGAATTGAATCAGAAACACGGCTACACCATTATTTTGATCACTCACGAAACCTACACCGCCGAACACGCCCAAAGGATTATCAAAATTATTGACGGACAAATCAAATCAGACCGAAAAGTTCGCAAAAGACACGATGCCAATCATGGCTTTAAAAAATAAAATGAAAGTATTATCACAACTCAAAATCGCTGTAGGAGGCTTACGAACACACAAATCGCGTTCGGCCTTAACGATACTGGGGATTGTGATCGGTATCATGGCTATCATTATGGTAATGGCCATAGGAAAAGGGGCGGAAGACCTGATACTGGATCAGATTAGAGGAATGGGATCCCGTACTATGTCTGTGGAGCCGGGCCGTATGCCTGAAGGATTAGGAGACGTATATGATATTTTCACTGAATCACTTGGTGGCAAAGAAGTTGAAGCCATCAAAAACAGAAACAACGTTCGAGGTGATAATCGAGTTGCTCCATTTGTTGGACTTATGGAAACCGTTTCTCATGAAAACGAAAAAATGCGAACACAAATCCACGGAGCTTCTGAGCTATGGATGGAAATACTCACGATATCTCCCGAGGAAGGACAAATGTTCACAGATGCAGATGTTAAACAAATAGCAAGAGTAGCCGTAATCGGCTCAGAAGTAAGAAAAGAGCTCTTTGGAGAATCCGATGCAATAGGTCAAAAAATTAAAATAAAAGGACAAAATTTTAAAGTTGTAGCTATACTGCCCCCTACAGGAGTAATGATGATGATGAACATTGATGACTTAATCATACTTCCATACACTACTGCCCAAAAAATATTACTTGGAATAAGCCATTATCATGCCATTCTTGTAGAAGCGGAAACTGAAGAACTAGTTCCTCTTATTGCTGAAGATATTAAAAAGACAATCCGAGAACTTCACAGCATTACGGATCCGAGTCAGGATGACTTTAAAGTCGGCACGATGGATGAAGCTATGGAAATAATTAGTGGTGTAACCTCCGCCTTAACAATTCTTTTGACTGCAGTGGCCGCAATTTCTTTAGTTGTAGGCGGCATAGGCATTATGAATATTATGCTTGTATCTGTTACAGAAAGAACCCGAGAAATTGGTTTGCGCAAAGCAATTGGAGCTACAAAAACCGACATCATTACCCAGTTTCTATTGGAATCTGTAATTCTAACAATATTTGGTGGGATACTCGGGATACTAGTCGGAGCAGGATTTACGTGGTTAACAGGATTCGCCATCAGAGAATTTGGCGGATTTGTTAGTTGGAAGTTTTACTTCCCGATTTCCGCGGTATTTCTTGGAGTTGGAGTAGCCGCAACGATCGGTCTGATATTTGGACTTTACCCAGCAAGTCAGGCGGCTAAAAAAAGCCCTATCGAGGCTTTGCGCTACGAATAATTATCTTAGGAGGTCTCCAATCAGTTGAACATTCGCCGCAGGGAATGGGTATTTTTCAAGATCTGAAAGTTCCACCCACCTTCCATCACTGGCTGATTTTAGCTGAACTTCACCTTCTTCATGATCCGCCGCAAAACAATGCAGATCGACCTTAAAAGAAGTGTAAGCATGTTTGATCTTTTTGATCGGCCTCACGTTGCTGATCGAAATCCCCACCTCCTCCTTCACCTCACGATGAAGCGCTTTGATAGCTGACTCCCCTTTCTCAATTTTACCACCAGGGAACTCCCAAAGCCCTGCCATCAGACCAGTAGCCGGGCGTTTTTGAATAAAGACCTTATCACCTTTTTTAATAACAGCGATGGCCACTTTGATATTTTTCGATACCTTCTTTGGCCCTCGATCAGGAAGTTGATCTACCATGTCATTCTCATAAGCTTTGCAACGGGACTTGAGCGGACAAGGTCGGCAATCAGTGGCTGCAGGAGTACACTGCAGCGCTCCAAATTCCATCAAAGCCTGGTTAAAGTTACGAGCTTTGCCCTTTGGCAAAACTGCCGACGCCCACTCCCACATCTGTTTATCGGCTTCGGGCAAACGAGTGTTTTTGGTGTAAAAAAATAATCGCGAAAGAACACGAATCACATTGCCATCTACCAAAGGCTGATTCTGATTGAAAGCGATACTGCTAATAGCTCCAGCCGTATACCTTCCCACTCCGGGAAGTGCCAAAATATCGTCGTAATCCGAGGGAAAATCACCCCCATGCTGTTCCATAATCTGCTTAGATGCCTTTTGAATATTCCGAGCACGTGAGTAGTACCCTAAACCCTCCCAAAGCTTCAAAACCTTGTCCTCCTTCACCTCTGCAATCGACTGAATCATCGGAAGTGCCTTCATCCAGCAATCAAAATAGGGCAAAACGGTTTTGACCTGAGTTTGCTGCAGCATGATTTCAGAAATCCAAACCTGATAAGGCTCATATTTTTCCCGCCAAGGCAAAGAACGTTGGTTTTTTTCAAACCATTTTAAAAGCTCCTCTTGGACAAACTTTATGTCGGCTTTTTGTAACTTGCTCATGCAAAATAATTTGAGAGCTCAGTATATCACGCACCACCCTGTTATTTTTCTGAAAGAAAACTATAATATGATACGTATTAAGAAGTAGACTCCCGTTTTTTTATTTACATGAAAGACCTGAAAGAAAAATCAGACAGTCAGTTAGTCACTCTTGCCCTCAAAAACCAGGACTCGTTTGAGCATCTTGTAAATCGCTACGAAAAGAAGTTGTCCAGATACGTAAGAAGGTTATACGGACTAAGCAGCGAATGCATAGAAGACGTTTTACAAGAGGCCTTTATCAAGATCTACGTAAATCTGAATGACTACGACCCAAGCTACTCCTTCTCCAGCTGGGCCTACCGCATCACCCACAACGAAACAGTCAACTACCTGAGAAAGAATAAAAAAGTTACCATCGTTCCACTCGAAACCGACGATGAAGAAAGTGCCAATTTGATCGACATACTCAAAAGCGAAATCGATGTGGCTAAAGAAGTATCACGTAAAGACATAGCCGAGCGAATTAGAAAAGCCATCAGCATGTTACCCGACAAATATCGGGAAGTTTTGGTTCTCCGGTATATGGAAGACATGGACTACAAAGAAATCAGTGACATTCTACGAATGCCTATGGGCACAGTTGCTACAACAATTAATCGAGCTAAAGAAAAATTCAAACAGATCGCAGAAAAAATGCATCTTAATTCATAAGTAATGAGCAAACTAAGCAATAAAATCTTAGACAAAATCAAGAAGGGGAAAGTAACTCCGAAGCCACGGTGGTACTTTGTGCTCATGCACACCTTACTTGGAACAGCCATTCTGACATCCATTATTATAGGTGGAATAGCGGTTGCCATTGTCATTCGCAACCTATCACTGACCGACTGGGAACTCGCCCGTCAATCAGCCGGTGGACATGTTCGCTCATTCTTCATGATCATTCCTTATATCTGGATTATCTTCATTGGCCTAACAATCTTTTTGGCCGACCTACTTTTTAGACATACTAAAAAAGGACATCGAATCGAGATATGGAAAATAATAGCTGCGTCCGTTGCTATTTCAATGGTACTTGGAGGCTTATTCTTCATAACCAAAGCAGACAAGCCTTTCGAAGATGGATTAAGAAGAAACCTTCGCCCTTACGAGCAATGGGAGAAAAAAAGAATGGCCCCTTGGAGGAAGGAAATACTAAAGCAACGCCCACCAAAAGGAATCAATATGAAAATTAATGAAAGAAAATTTCGAGAGCTTCCGTAGTAACAAATGCGAGCAGATATCTCTCAAAATTTATTTCAATTAATTACTTAATATAATGACTAAGGCTATCAAAAGAACCAACAAGGCCACGCTCATAGCAGCCGCCTTAATTATCACCGGAGCAACCGCTGTTTTTGGCACCTATGCCGCCGAAGACCAGCAAGTTCCAACTGACGAAAATCGTCGCCCATCTATTCATCAGGAATTAACAGATGAGCAAAAAGCAGTCCTAGAAGAAGCTAAAGAGCTATTCGAAGCTGGTGACAAGGAAGGCGGAAAAGCCATTCTGGATGCAGCTGGTATAAAGCCTCCAAGGCGTAACCAAAAACGAAAGGAATTCATGGAGAACTTAACCGAGGAGCAAAAAGAAGCCATGAAAGAAGCTAAGGTACTCTTCGAAGCTGGTGACAAGGAAGGCGGAAAAGCCATCCTAGATGCAGCTGGTATAAAGCCTCCTAAAAAACCAGGTCACCAAGGCCAAAAGAACTGCCCACGCCCGGAGCAACCTGAGCAAAATGAAGTTGAATAGGAAACGATCCAACAAGGAGTGAGCAAAAAACCCCGGTTTAAACCGGGGTTTTTATTATCATTAATCTTTTATCCTTTTCAGGATCCGATGGTTAAGCGATAAAACCAAAGTAACCAAATACTAAGCCTAGAGCAATTACAATAACTGAAAAAGTCTTAAGGTTCTTAGCGTTAACCCATGACTTAGTCATACCTACTAGGGTACTTGGAAAGGCAAGTAGCATTACACCCTTGATAAGTGCAATCCATCCAATAATAGTAACAAGAACTTCCCAGCTTTTCACCCATTCGTTGTGAAAAGTAACGAGTGTGAAACCAGCAATCAGAGCCATAAACCCTCCGATATACATAGCGGTTGTATCTTTCATGATACCTTCAAGAAGTTTTGCATAATACTTCTTGTCTAAGAGCATACCTACACCAACTGAGAGGTAAACAATGGCAGCCACTTGAGCCACAAATAAAGATAAATCCATAATTTATTTTTGTTAATTGGTATTTATTTAAGGCAATCCTAGCACATTTGAGTAATTAAAGATAGATGTATGCAATATAAGCTCAAACTAATTGTCACAAAGAGTTTTTTCTGATAAAAATAGTAGGAGACGCATTTTTCAAACACATACAAATGACAAAAAAAGGGAAATATATATTGATTGCCGAAGATGATCCATTCATTGGTAAAATAATGGAAACTACTCTAGCTGAACATGGATACAAAGTAGATCGTGTTACAGATGGGGCACAAGCACTTGAGAAAATAGGGTCAAATGAATACGATCTTGTCCTTTTAGACTTGATCATGCCTGTAAAAGATGGGTTTGAAGTACTGAGTTATCTTAAAAAAACAACAAATGAAACACCCGTTATTGTATTCAGTAATCTAGCCCAAGAAGAGGACAAAAAGGAAGTTATGTCCTTAGGAGCAAAAGGTTATTTTGTTAAATCTAGCATGGCCATGAACACCTTGGTGGGCGTGGTTAACAATTTTGTAAAATAACTTGTCATGAAAAAAAGAGTTAACAAAAAAAATAAGCATTATCACAAGTCTATCCTACTGCGCCCAATCGGCAATTTAAAAATTAGAACTAAGCTTTTTCTTGGCTTCTTCACCATAATCTTACTTGCAGTGACTGTCGGGGCCATTGGCTACCAACAAACAACCAAAACGGAAGATGCATGGCTAGAAATATCGGAATTTGCCTTGCCAGAAATGCGAGCTTTGGAAGACATGCGCTCAGGAGGGCTCAGAATAGTATCCAGTATCAATGAGTTTCTTCTTCTTGGATACTTAGGTACAGCCATGGGTGAACAAAAAACTGAACTTAATTACATCAATGAAGGAAAAGAAGGTTTAATGGAGGGGCTCGAAGAGTTCAGGGTGCTCATGGTTAAGTCTGGTGATGACTTCGAGAATTATCAGAATATTCACTCAACTGTATCGTCATTACTTGCAATTGCAGATGAGGCAGTTTCAAACGACACCATAAATGCAGAACAAAGAGATACTGTTGTCGCAGATATCAAAGAGGAACTCGAAGAGGCGGAGGGAAAATTCCTGGATTCTGTTAATGCCCTTTTGATTTACGAACGAGAAGAAGTTGATGAAGAGGCGGAGGAAATAACGGAATATATTGAAATCACCCAGAAATCACTTCTATTCCTCAGTATAACCTCTCTTTTCATAGGCATTCTTCTGACTTACCTTTTTTCCTACCTTATTGCCAATCCAATCATTTCCCTCCGAAATATCACCTCAAAAATTGCCAAAGGGGACTTCAGTAAAAAAGTGCACCACTATTTTTCTGATGAAATTGGCGAACTAGCTGACAGCTTCAATTTCATGAGTTCCGAACTTCAGCAGCTTTATTCTGGACTTGAAAAGAAAGTTAAGGAAAAAACAGCTGATATTCGCACTGCTCAAAAGAAGCTTCAAACTGAAAAGGCAAAGCTAGAAACCTTCCTGGAAAGTATCGGTGAAGGCATCATAGCCCTAGATACCAAGGGAAGAATTGTAACTCTAAATAAGTCAGCCGAATCAATGTTAGGTATTTCGCTAAAAAAAGTTATCGGGCAACCATTTAAGAGTCATATTAAGCTAAAAAATGAGGGAGGAAATCCTCTATTGATTGAAGATCATCCAATTTCAGATGTTATGACAAAAAGGAAATCGATCTTTCTGATTAGTACATTTATAAAAAAAGATAAGAGCAAATTGTACATGGCTACAACTATTGCACCAATAATTGATGGGAAAAAAGTAATCGGTCTTATTTCCACCTTCCGCGACATGACAAAAGAAAAGGAGGTAGAACAAACCAAAACAGATTTCATTTCTCTTGCCTCTCATCAGCTTCGCACACCCCTAACCGGCATCAAATGGATTCTTCAGGAGGCCGATAGAATGAAAAATATTAAAGAATGGAGGGAAGAGTATTTGAGTGATGCAGTAGTATCGACCGAAAGAATGATAAGCCTTGTTCATGACCTACTAAATGTTTCACGACTCGATAGTGGAATTCTGGCTGTGGACCCTAAAAAAACAGATTTGGGTGAATTTATCTCCAGGCTTATTAAGGTAGATGCTCAACCTGTTGCAAATGCAAAAAAACAAAAAATTGTCTTCAAAAAACCCGCTAATAAAATCATAACAAGTATAGATCAGGATTTAATTCATCAAGTTATTTCCAATCTCGTTTCTAACGCGCTTCGGTATTCAGAAAAAGGGAAAACTATTACAATTGGCCTCAAAAAAAAGAAGGGCAAAATTGAGATATCAATAAAAGATCAAGGCATTGGTGTTACCAAAAAAGACCAAGAACAACTATTCGAAAAGTTCTACAGAACTAAGGATGCCGCGCTATACTCAACTACAGGTTCTGGACTTGGTCTCTACATAATCAAAAAAATACTACTAGCTTGCAAAGGAACCGTGAGTATTGAGTCAAAAAAAGGGAAAGGGTCAACATTTACAGTAAGTATACCAACCAAAACTCCAACTAAAAAGGTAAACGGAGCTCAACTTTTTTCACATACTATTAGCTAATTTATTAATCACTCAATTATGAAACTCAAAAGAATTCTAATCGCCGAGGACGACCCATATCTTAGTAAGGTTATGAGGAATTATCTAGAGGAAAGATTTATAGTTGATTTAGCGGAAGATGGAGGCGAAACTCTTGAAATGATCCATAAGAACAATTATGCAGTAGTCCTACTCGACCTCATAATGCCAGTGAAAAATGGTTTTCAGGTTTTGGAAATTCTTCAGGAAGAAAAAAATCCAACACCGGTCTTGATCTTCAGTAATCTTGCTGAAAAAGAAGAAATGGACAGAGCTATTTCCTTAGGCGCCAAGAACTACTATATAAAATCAGATATGGACATTGATGAAGTAGCCAAAGCCATAACAAAGTTCACTGAAGGGCAAGCAAAGTGAATAAAGCAAAAAGTGATTCTTTTAAGCAACCTCCTTATGCTTCTCATTCCACCATGTAGGGCGATCTTCTTCGGGCAATGCGCCCCAACCGCCATTTAACACAGCGAGCTCTGGGTCAGGCTCTCCACTTTCATCAACCCATATTCCATCATCCTGCACAAGCTTGTCATCAAAATACATTTTTCCACCTTTGCCTCGTAGCATCGTAGTAATATCCCAATGAATTCCAGATTTACTCTTGTTTCCATTGTCAACTTTTACTGGTGCACCATTATATTCAGTCAAGGTATAACTCTTGCCTAACGCCAAGTGAAAGCTACCACCAATTTTTTCAACCAAAAGCGCATTTATAACATGCTCTCGCAAACGCGGATTAGTACCTATACCTAGCTCACCCACATGCCGCGAACCTTCACCATTTCCATCATCTGCTGTAATGATTAAGGCTAAAGTGTCCTTTCCAGCCACAGCATCAAAATCAACAACTTTTCCATTCTCAAATACTAAGGTTATGTCCTCAACTACAGGATATGGCCCATACTTAAATTTGCCCTTAGCAACCAATGTGCCATTCACGCTTTCTTTAATGGGACTAGAAAACACTTCTGAGCCAGGTACATTTTTATCAACAGTTGAATTTGCAAAAGTCTGCCCCTCGATACTCATAGAAACATCAGTACCATCATCATTAACTAGTCTCACCGTCTCAGCCTTATCCAATCTTTCAACCAGGACGCCCTGATTCTGATGAATCTGTTCCCATGGCTGGTCACATGATTCAAAAAATAATTTCATATATTCTTCGTAATCCATTCCATCAAGCTTCGCATCTTCCACGGTAGGAATAATTGTTAAACAAAAATGCATATCACCTGAACTAAGCCGCTTTGAATAAGGGGTTATCATTTCTCCAAACTTCTTTTGCCGATCTTTATCAAATTTGATATCTGGATGAGGATTGCTTCTGACCTCAGCCTTTATATTTGACTTAGCATAGAGTGCAATCTGATTATCTGCCACTCTTTGTAGGCCATTGTCATCCGCCTTGTTTATAATCGCAGAATCGATTTCGTGATTAACAATATCAAGGTCAAAATCCACGCCATCACTCATACACATGCGGGCAATTTCCATCAAAATCTGAACATTCCTTTTTGCACCTACAATGATTATTCTATCGCCCTCTTTGGCTTTGGAGCCCTTGTAGATTTGCTCCGCAATACTACTAACTAATTCTGGAGAAACAGGCAATGGCTCAAGTTTATCTAACGAATCTTCTACCAACTTGGGTGAAACATCACTAGCTGATACACCTGAAAGCATTATTCTGATTAAGTTCCTAGCCTGATAGGCAGTGTTAGCAGCCTCCGAAGTTTCAGTCGTATCTGTCATTTTATCTAATCGCTCAAGCATTTCTGAAGCTCTATCTGCAAGTCCATGACCTTTTAATTGACTCAGCAACTCTAAATCGGCTTTTAAACCAGTTGTATTAACCGTTGTATGATCAAGTTCGTCAACAATCTCATAATTAAGTTGGGCAAGAAGCTCTCGAACACGTTCAACGTCATCCCCTGCTACTAATCTTACTTTCACATGCTCGCTATCTGGACTTCCTGTAACCGGTTTACGCAAACTTGTTGCAAGTGTTGTTGTGGCAACCCTCGGAGGCACACCATGTGGTGGACAGACAGTAATTGTTTTCATGATTCTGAATATTTATTGGAAGATAAACTAAAACAAACAATTTTAATTGTCAAATATATGCTCATATAATGGATATTTTAGCTGAGTGATTCTTGACATAGAGCCAAAAATCTTTACAATAACAATCCATAAAGCCAACAACTCCTACATGAAATCACGACTACAAGAAATAATCGACGAAACAGAAATAATTGATGCCCACGGACATGTGGGCGATATTACTCGTTTTGGCGGGGGGCTCGTGGTATACGAAAGGGGTTTAAGAGTAGGGCATAGATACTTTGACACTGCGAAAGTATTAAATTTATTGAAATATAAATCTGGCAAAAAGCTGACCGAACCAAACCGTCTTCTGAAAGCAATGGCTACATGGTCCGGTAAGCAAAGAATTGCGGGAGCCAGCCTAGAAAACATGCGAGAAGCCCTAGACCAATCAGGAATAAAAGGAGTCTGCTGCTTACCAGTACCTCCTTATGTATCTTTTGAAGATGTTAGAAAGGCCAGCACAGCCGAAGACCGAATAATTCCTTTTACGGGTGTGGACTTTAGTGACATGAAGAATCTAGCTGCTAAATTGAGTGAAGATGTAAAAAATGGAGCCAAAGGACTAAAGATTCACCCCATACTTCAGAAGGTTTCTCCTACAGACGATGAAGTACACGAAGTGCTTGATGAATGGGAGCAATACGACCTTCCAATTCTTATTCATACGGGTGTAACCTCATACCATTTAGATAAAGAAGGAAGAGGAAGGGAAAAGCCGGAATTTGGAAGAATGGAATTGATTAAAAAAATGGTAGAAGACACAAAGAGTAAAGCTAGAATCATTTTGGGGCATGCAGGCATATTTCAATTTGAGGAGGCTCTCGAAATGGGCCGTAATAAACCTAACGTTTGCGCTGACACTACTTTTCAAAGCCCTGGTCGCACGGAGGCACTACTAAACGCCTTCGGTCCAGGCAGAGTTGTATACGGCGCCGACTGGCCTTATGGCGACATAACACCGGCCATTAAACGCACCGTGGAAGCTATGGACCAAGCTAGATATAAAAGAGAAGAGATAGCACAAGTACTTGGAGGAAACATAAAAGACCTTATGCACTTAGAGTAAGTAAGTATTGAGATTTTTGGAGTTTTCCCTTAAGCTCTATCGGCTTTAACAAACATTTATGGACATTCGAAACATTGCCATCGTCGCCCATGTAGATCATGGAAAAACCACGCTTGTGGACGCCTTACTAAAAGCCAGTGAGAATTTTGACGTACATAAAGGAATTGAAGTGCGTGCAATGGACAGCAATGACCAGGAAAAAGAGCGAGGAATTACCATTTACGCAAAGAATGCTTCAATTAACTATAAAGGCGCTAAACTCAATATTGTAGATACACCAGGTCATGCGGATTTTGGATCCGAAGTAGAGCGTGTGCTTCGCACAGTAGACGCTGTAGTTCTTGTTGTGGACGCTTACGAGGGCCCAATGCCCCAAACCAAGTTTGTGCTTCGAAAATCGCTGGAACTGGGACACAAAGTGCTTGTGGTCATCAACAAGATCGACAAACCGATGGCCAGACCAGACACAGTGGTGGATCTTACCTTCGATTTATTCGCAACCCTCGGAGCTTCTGATGAACAACTCGATTTTCCCTACTTATACACAATTGCAAAAGATGGCGTTGCTGTTCGCGAACTTAGCGACGAAAAAAAGGACATTACACCACTGCTAGACTTCATTTACGAACATGTAAAACCAGCTGAAGGGAATTCTTCTGCTCCTTTTAGAATGCAGCCCGCCACGCTAGGTTACGACAATTTTTTGGGCCGTATGGCCATTGGCCGTGTTTATGAAGGGTCAATAAAGGTCAATGATAATGTCACCATAATCAATGCTGAAGGCGTTGAGCGAAAAGGAAAGGTATCTCAGCTTTTTTCATTTAGAGGAATAGATCGAATTGAAATCAAGGAAGCTGTTGCAGGTGATATTGTGGCTCTGGCTGGCATACCAGATATTTATGTTGGTGAAACGATTACGTCTGAGCCAGGATTGGAAGCCTTACCTGCCATTAAAGTGGACGAACCCGCTATGGCGATTGAATTTATGGTGAACGACTCCCCTTTTGCCGGACGAGAAGGGAAAATGGTGACTGGCCGTCATATTCGCGAGCGTCTTGAAAAAGAGCTAGAAACCAATGTAGGGTTAAAAATTGAATTAACGGAAGGTGATCACATGAAAGTGTTTGGTCGTGGCGAAATGCATATTGCCGTGTTGATTGAAACAATGCGTCGCGAAAATTTTGAGCTTCAGATTTCTCAGCCAGAAGTGATTATGAAAGAGATTAATGGCGAAAAACATGAGCCCATTGAGTCGGCCGTAATAAACGTACCGGATGCAATGGCTGGCGCAGCGATTGAGGCCATGGGAAAGCGCAAAGGGATTATGACCAATATGAAATCAGAAAATGGGAACACGTTAATTGAAATGGATGTACCAACCAGAGGACTTCTTGGTTTCCGGTCTGAGTTCTTGGTAATGACACGTGGTGAAGGGTCGTTATATCATTCTTTCGACCGATTTGAGCCTCATATGGGAACCATAGAAAAACGCACCGTTGGCTCTATGATATCCGGAGAAACAGGCTTTACTATGGCCTACTCGCTATGGAAGCTTCAGGAACGCGGAGCGTTGTTTGTAAAACCTGCCACCGAGATTTACGAAGGCATGGTCATCGGTGAAGCAAATCAAGGAAACGACATGGTAGTTAATGCTTTAAAAAACAAAAAACTCACCAATGTAAGATCATCCGGAAACGATGAGGCTCTAAATCTTACGCCTATTGTTCCAATGACCCTTGAAAAAGCTATTGAGTACATTGGACCCGATGAATACGTCGAAATCACCCCAAAAAAAGTACGCCTCAGAAAGAAGTTTCTTAATGAGATTCAAAGAAAGAGGAATACACCAAAAAAGTCTTAAGCTTTAAAACCTAAAGTGTACAAAAACTCTTCCGTGATTCTTTACATCTACCTCGATGCGATGATACAGAGCTCGAATGTGTTTTTGGTCTAAGAATCTTTTGACCTTCTTCATTAAAGCGCCACTCCCCTTTCCAGGGATTATTTCAACCAACTTAATTCTCTTTTTTACAGCCTCGTCGATGATACGCTTAAGTTCATTCTCAATCTTGCCACCCTTATTAAAAATGTCGTGCAGGTCTAGCTTAAGTTTGGCCATTGAATTCTAATATTTCAAATTATTGAATACGGATCCAGGCCTCATCTAAATTAAGACTAGGAGTCAAAGTTCGAGTGTAGCCATTAAGAGGAACAGCGGAGAATCCAAAATCTACATGCGTCGTAAGCAAATCGTATACTTCATCTAAGTAAAGCTGGATTGTATCAGTCGTGCGACCACCATTTATATAGCAATCAACATAAAAATTCCTACCCTGACTTTCAGGAACTACATAAGGCGTCTCCAGTCCAAATATAAGCTGATCCTGATAAAATCCAGGAGATCTGGCAATTACATCGCTATCCTGCAGTAAGCTACAATCAGTCATTTTACTTGAACTGAATGTTCCACCTTGAGTAAGAATAAGTGCTGTTACAGCTACATCGCTTGTGGCACCTGCCGTCATTACAAATGAAGCAATCTCTGCATGTGTGTCTCTTGTTGGTCTCAAAGGCGTAGCACCGGGAACAATAGATAAAGTGTTCGTAAACTGACTGCCAATCGTAATTACATTACCAGACACAGGAAGATCACCTGTAACATTCAGGGCATCCGCAGTAATGTCAGTCGCTGAATTTAAAGAAAAAGCATGCTGATTAAGAGGGCTGGCAACAACATCAGTGTCACCATACGCAGTCAGTGTAGTAGTTGTACCGGCTTTTATATATAAATTGAGAGGAATATTAACTTTATTAGTACTCCTGTTTACTCCATATTCTGAAGTAATTTTAGAGAAACCTTCATACAAATATATTCCGTACCAATCAGACGCATTTCCAACTCCACTACGAGTCAAGGTAATACCAGATATATGTACATCGGAACCAGTAGCCGTTAAGTCTATGTTGATCAAAGGTGATGCGCTAGCGATAGGAACAGTTAAGGGTGGAGATTGATAAGGGTTTAGAGACACCACAAGTCCACTCTCCTCAATTTCAATTTCACTCGATAGTCCGACTACTTCATCTATCACCTCTACAATCGGCTCTTCACTAATAGCGGCAACACGTTCGACAGGGTTTTTTGCATTAACTATCAGCTTTGCGATTTGAGCACGGGTAGCGGGATCAGAAGGGCCAAAATAACCATTTTCATAACCATCTGCAATAGACTTCATATACACGCTTGCCACATAGTCGAAATACCAATATTCCCTGCTTACATCAGGAAATATAGAGTCAGAATCAACATCATTCGAAATACTAAAGGCACTGGCAAGAATCTTGGTTGCAGCCGCGCGAGTAACGGTATCACCAGGTCCAAACATACCTGTTTTATTTCCATTCGCATCACTGTAACCATCAACAATTCCAAGTTCAGCAGCCGCTTCAACATAACTGTAATACCAAGCGTCAACGGAAACATCGGTGAAGGTTGGAGTAGCTGGAGGAACAAAATCAGTTAAGCCATCAATCGATTTGATGATCATATTAGCCAGCTCTGCTCTGGTAAGAGCATCGTCTGGGCGAAATGAATCATTCGCATCAATGATTCCTTCCGACGCAAGCTGTTCGACATAACTAAAATACCAAGCATCGTCAGATACGTCATCGAAGGCTTGAGCTAATGCGGAAACTGAGCTTGTTATCAGTAAAACAAAAACAGCTAGTGGCAAAAGTGCCGTATTAATTTTATTAGGCATAGTCGGTTGTTTGTATTTATATTATCTTTCAACCGATATTCTATATGGATTTACGCACTGCAACAAGAGCAACTCTTATTGATCCTGCGATTTATTTTGGCCATCTTCATTAATCATGGCAAGCTTCAAGCTTGTATCTATTTCTTTGTATCAGAAGCCGTATTAGTATCATCCCCGAATATACCTTTGGAGCGATTTATGAATGCCTCTTTCTCTTCTTCTGAAAGAATACCTTTTTCCCCCATCTCTTCGATGAAATCTGCAATTTTACCCGATTCTAGGCCTTCTTCTTGCTGCTTGTCAAACATCTGCTTACCCATAGGACCTAAATATTCAACGAATAGATCATTGAGCTGTTTTCCGGTGGACTCACTAACTTGACGAGCTGTGCCAGTAAATACCCCTTCGTATCCAGAATATGAATCTAAAATGATTAATCCATTTTGCGTAAAATCCAAGTTGTACATTTTTTTATCGTGGTGTGATCCACGCATCTTAAGAACGATAATCGCATGCTGAAATTCAGCCTCGATTTCTACATATCTAAGAATAACAATTTGATCAAACAAACTAGAAAGAGCGTTATCTGAAGCTTTGCTGGATCCAACAATTTCATTTGTTACATCGGTAAAAAGTCCAGTAACATGATTTGCTTTAAAGAGTGCAATAACCTGGGTAGACCAATCATGGATCATTTCATTTGAGTAAGTATTCTCGATGGCACTCAATGAGTCAATCACTGCAATACTGGGCTTAAAATCCGTAACTGCTTTTCTAATAATAGATATGTGCTCTT
>JAJDCF010000094.1 GCA_029260955.1 Patescibacteria group bacterium
GGCTTACCGTCAACCTTCTCATTCAAAAGCATCTCAATTCCAATTCGTGCAAGAGTTAGCTTCTCACCATCTAAGATTTCTTGAACACAATGCCTCGCAATTTTAGAAAGCAGCCTGAATCTACCAGCCCCTTCTACAGATGACAGTCCTTCACCCAAACGCCGAATCTCATTGCTCAAATCTACACCCATTTTGACAACTTAATATTAGCAACTTCACTAGTTTCACAAGAACTTGATGAATTGGCAGTTAACATTTTGAATTATTTTAGAGGGCGGCTTATTTTAAACACATAAACCTATTTGTCAATACATCGAAAATTCACTCAGTAAACGTTTTTGCTGAAATCGTATGCAAACTCCCAACACTTCTATCCTCACCCCACCGCAAATCCCCATCGTCATAGCTTTTAAGGGCTTTTATAAAACTCTCAACCCTCTCTAATCTCGTGTCAATACGCCCAATAACATTTGACCGATCATCATCTGAAAAAAGTGTCTCTCCAGATGCATCAGCCTCATAAAGGACTTGATCTATTGCCTCTCGAATAAAAATTCTATCCCTCTTAGCTTGCTCACGTACCAATGCTCGAATGCACTTTTCCACAATTCTGGAAAGCAATCTTCTTCGACCAGCCACCTCAATCACTCTAGACAAATCCACTCCAACGGCACGAATCTCATCAAAAAATTTCGGGCCAGTTTTCATGAATTAGAGCATTATTTATTGCAAGGAGGCTATCATAATCTTTACTCTAAAACAACTTTCCCAACACTTGGGGAGTATTAAACTTTATTTTAACAATTTGTCAACTCTCATCAATTGACAAATCAGTGTTTAAGGCTATAATAAATCACTATATCCTACTTCAATGAAACACGTCGCACAACCCTCCTCAAAACCAGCTCAAAACCAGGGTATATTTGGCAAAATCAGAAATCGATTAGCAACATGTATGGTAGCTGGTGTAGCAACTGGCGCCGCAATGGGCTGCGCACCATCAGTCCAACCACCTGCCACTTCCCTCAGCGCTGGGCTAAGACACGACATCAGAGAGGATATACTGAAAGAGCTTCAAAAAAGAAAGATATGTGCGCCCTTTGGAATTGAACTGAAACGGGAGCGAGTATTGCGAATTGGCCTAAGCGAACATGAAAGGAATATGGTAAACCTCATTCCATCTCATGATGCAACCATTCAAAGAATGCTACTTTGTTCTGCTGAGAAATTGACTAATACAGGCCACGTATTAGAGCTTTTGAAACGTGATTTCAGGGTCATTCGTTTTCTTGATGAATCAATGTACAGTAACGCTAGCTTTATGCTACAAGCAGCAGCCATCGATCAACGAGCCCTTGATTACGCGCACTCATCATTATTCGAAAACCCCAATTTCATTATAAAGATAGTGCTACTCAACGCAAAGAACATCAAATATGCCTTTCCATATCACCTGAGCAATCCAAAACTTTTCGTTAAGCTCATGCAAATAAAACCGAAAGCTCTGGATCATCTGCCCAACTATGTTGCATCTAATTCTGAATTTATTGAACGCGTTGGTTTTCTCGATCCGACTGCTTATCTATTTAGTGATGTTGATGTCTACAAGGGGGAAGGCAAAAAGATCTTGTCCAGCCCAATATGGCGTGTAAAGGAATATGCCCGTATGATCACGGATTCAAAACACCTTCACAATCTACAATACTTTGCTCCAAATGTACGTTCAGATGTTGATTTTATGCTGGAGCTTATGAAGATTGATACAAAAGCCTATCACTATCGAGATTATTCTATTCGAGGGGATGAGAAGTTGATGCGTGCCTACCTTCAGACTTTACATAAACCAACTAACAGCAACTTGCACTCTGAACGCCTGCAGCCCAAAGAAATTGATGCACTCATGGCAGATCTAAAAAGCCTGAATATTGAATTTCCGGATAGATTCAGCCTGAGCGACCTTCGCACAGTCATTAAAAATCGAAAAGCTTTTCAAAAAGAACTTGATGTAGAAGAAGCTAAACAAGAAAAAGAAAAGCAGGAAAAGAGAAGGTTGGGTTGGATGTGGAAGAAGAAAAAAGAAAAGGCCCCAACTGGCCCCAAGAAACCTCCAATCACACTGCAAATTGCGGCAAAAGCCGACTGGAACGCTGCCTTTGTTAATGGTATAACGGATGACTTTATCGCAAAAGGTGTTCCCATCCTTTATTTTGAAGCCAATACGAAAGATGAAGCATTCAAGATTATGGATGATCTCATATTATTAAAACAACAGGTAAATAATTTTATAATCAGTGGCCATGGCTCTCAAAGAAGAATTGCTTTGGGCGCACCTGACCCACGAATCACCAAAAGAAGAAGTAGTAGCCGTTACTATTTCGATACCTATGACGGAAGAGCATTACAAAAAAGGAGAAAACTAATGGTGTACAATGGCCGACTTATTTTTCAATCTTGCAGTGTCGGAGAGGGGGCTCAAATTGGCAACAATATTGCCAATACTTGGCACGACAGCTTTCCTCAGTCTCAACTGGATGCATCTAGAGTGCCAACCAATATTGAATATGTGGTTATCGCCAAGAACGGGACTGTAACAAATGTTATATTTTCAACAGGAGAAATGAGTACATACCGAATACAGCCAAACGCAGTGAGGGTATGTCTTGCCAAAAAAAATAAAAAATATGCACACGACAACGGTGTGCGGAAGTTTATTGTAGCACCAGCCGACCTAAAAGAATGTCACGAGAAGGCAGCCAAAGAGGCAGCTGAAAAGGAAGCCAAAGAGGCAGCTAAGTAGACATCACTTCAAAAAGTCGCTTCCAATCCTCCACCTCCAACTTTTCTGGCCGAGCGCCTACTGGAATGTTTACCTTTTCCAGTCTTCAACCTCAAGTTAAAGGCTTTCAGCTTCAGAACTAGAATCCCCCTCGTCTATCTCATCCGAAACCGTGTATTTAGACCGTAGTTCTTGTGTCATAAGTTGCACAAGCTCCAGATCATGCAGAGGAAAAAGAGGCTCACCATCATGTCTCGCCTGAGATAGCAATTGAAAAATCACCGTACGCAGACGCTTACGCTCTTCAACTTCCATGGCCGATTTACTGCAGGAAACACATCGCTCTACAATTTTCCTAATCAAATCCACCCGCTTT
>JAJDCF010000095.1 GCA_029260955.1 Patescibacteria group bacterium
ATGTTGCGCGCCAGGCTTTGCCCCATTACTCCTAGGCCAATTAGGCCAATGTCATATTTTTCTTGCTTCATTTTTTCTTGGATTTTTTCCAGTCTGCTAAAAATTTATCCAGTCCGTTATCAGTTAGTGGGTGTTTGACGAGCTTGTCATAAATAGCAGTAGGTACGGTGCAAATATCGGCTCCAATCATGGCAGCTTCAGCTACTTGGCGTGGGCTTCGAATGCTGGCGACAAGAACTTCTGTTTTGAAATTATAGTTGGCGTACATCTGTACAATTTCTTCAATGAGTTCCATGCCATCTTGTCCCATGTCGTCGACTCGGCCAATAAAAGGGCTCACAAAAGCAGCTCCTGCTTTGGCAGCTAGTAGTGCTTGTGCAGCAGAAAAAATCAATGTCATGTTCACGCGAATTCCGGCTTTAGAAAGCTTTTGTGTGGCAATCAGTCCTTCAGGGGTCATGGGGCATTTTACGTAAATGTTTTTGGCCCATTTGGCGAACTTCTTCCCTTCACGAATCATCTCTTTGGCATCGTTGCTGATTACTTCGGCGCTGACTGGCCCCTTAATTACTTTGGTGATTTCCTTCACTCGTTTTTCAAAATTCACACCTTCTTTTGCAATGAGTGAGGGGTTTGTGGTGACACCATCAACTAGCCCCCAGCTAGCGTACTTCTTGATGTCTTCAAGGTTGGCTGTGTCTAAAAATAGTTTCATGATTTTTGTTTTAAATGACTGAGCACATATTACCTTTAAAGGCAGTCTTTCACAATTTGTTTTAGTAGCATAGGCAACGCCTGGAATGCTTGTTTCTGCCAAAAAAATGTGTTATAATAATCAGAATAAAAATGAAAACAAATGCCAGTCACTACCCCCTTAGAAGATACCGAAGAATTCGAAGCAACAGGTGTATTTAAAGTTGGTGAAAATGCTCGTGCAAATGTGGAGCGATTGCTTGGTGGCTTTGAAAAACCTTTGATTCAGGGGCCACACTTGACTACCCAGCTAGAAAAGTTGCATGTGGGCTATCAAATTGACCAGGGTTTGATTGGTGACAAAGAGGATGAGGCTTTACCTAAATTACTGGCCAATGCTTCGCACTTTCAGGGGCCGCACGCTGATTTGACCAACGGGATAGCTCAGGCCTCCGGAGGTCAGGCACATGTAGCTGAGGATTTAAAGAAGAAGCATCGCATAAAGGAGAAGTGTTTAGAGCGTGGCTATACTCACAATATGATTGGCGATGTAGTTCGTAGCAGGATTCATTTTAATGATTTAGAGAGTCTTTACCTTGCGGTTATTGAGCTTTATAAGCGGGCAGAAATTGTGCGTGTGAAGGATCGTTTTGTCAGCCCTCGCCAATCCGGTTATCGAGATCTACTTTTTAATGTAAAACTAAAAGATCCAGAGACGGGGGAGTATCACATTACTGAAATCCAGTTTCAGTTGGAAGATATGCATAAGGCTAAGAGAAGCGAGTATTCTTACTATATTAAAAGGCGTAGCTTACAAGAGAAGATAGCTAGGTGTCGTAACGAAGAACCGGATAACCACGAAAAAATTAAAGAGCTTGAAACGAAGATTTCCTACCTTTTGAGAACTTCTCAGGACATATACGATACAGCATGGGAACCTTATGAGGGCAAGTTCGATGGGTATGAGAAAATGGCTGAGGAAGCAGCCGCTTAACCAAGAATATTGGCTATGCCTTTTTTCAATATATCCAAATTTATTTTCTGCTCAGCAGATATGAAGACGGGATTCAGGTGTTTGTATTTTTTTTGTATATTTTCCCTTCTTTTAGGTCCTAATATATCTATTTTGTTGAAGGCATAAATAGTAGGTTTCCCCGAGCATCCAAGTTTTTCCAAAACTTCATTCACCACTTTCATCTTCCAATCCATTTCAAAGTCACTGCAGTCTATTACATGTATGAGTAGATCGGCATATATGGTTTCGGCCAGGGTAGAATGAAACGCTTTGATCAGTTCTGGTGGTAGGTCGCGAATGAAGCCGATGGTGTCCGAAATAAGCACGCTCTGCTGAATATCCGGTAGGTAAACTTTTCCAATTCGGCTATCCAGGGTGGCAAAAAGCTCGTTCTTTATCTTTACCTTCTTATTGGTAAGGCTTTGCAGTAGTCGTGATTTGCCGGCGTTGGTGTAACCCACGATGGCGGCCGTTTTAAAACCCTGATCGTGTCTTTTGTTCCGTTGTCCCTCTTGGTTTTTGGTAATTTTCTTCAAATCATCTTTTATCTTTCGTTCACGGGTTCTGATGTGGCGTTTCATGATCTCGATATTGGTTTCACCTTGTCCGCGGCGCGCTCCGCCTCCACCGCTACCACCTCCTCCTTGGCGCATGAGCTCTTCACCCATCTTAAAAATGCGTGGCCCTAGATGCCTTAGTCTAGCCAGTTCAATCTGCAATTTGGCTTCTTTGGTAGTGGCGTGCTTCGAGAATATCTTTAGAATCAGGTCAACCTTGTCCCAGACTTTGATTTTATGCTCCTGAAAAACCTCTTCCAGATTGTAGAGCTGCTGAGGCTTTAATAGGTTGTTGATGATGATGAATTCCGCACCTAGTTCCAGCGCATCTTGCAGAAGCTCGTTTACTTTGCCTTTGCCCACGTAGGTTCTGTAGTCCGGCACCTGCTTTTTTTGGGTTTTTCGCACGATTACAAAGCCTCCATAGGTCACCAGCAGGCTTTCTAGCTCGTTCAAACGCGCCAAGCTATCTTCGGCGGTTGTGTTTGGCGGCAGAATATCGACCAGAATGGCTTTTGGGAGCTTGGACATTTAATAAATGAGTTCAATATCCAAGTCTGATTTAGCGTGGCATTGGCAGCTTAGACGCTGACCTTCAGGCAGGTCCATCATTGTTTCGGTTTCCGTCTTTTCGGTCAATTCTCCGGAATTCACTTTTATGGCGCATGTTTGGCAAATACCTGCTCCGTTGCAGGCTGCAACGATCTCGGCGCCTTGCTCCTTTAGCTGGTGCATCAGGTCTTTTTCTGAATTTTCATCGACCTCATAATCTTTTCCGCCCAAGTTAACAGTAGCCATAGTTTTTTTGCTTAAATAACTGGGGTAACTTTATCAGGCTCCTGCATTCTTGTAAATTTGATGTTTTAGAAAAGGGGCGGCAATTAACGTTGGCCGCCCACAACGGTTGTGGTACCTAGTCCATCAGTACCTTGAGCAGGGCGATGCCCCGCGCCAGCTGCCCCTGTTCCGAGAGTGTGGCACCGAGTTCGAGGAACTTGATGCGCGATGCTTCCGGAATGATGTACACGGCTTGCAGAATCTGGATGGCGTCCAGAATGCTGGCATCGTTGGCGGGGGATTCCGCCACCGTGCTCGTTGCAGCTGCGCCCTGGGCGTCGGCCTTGGCGGTTGTGCCTTCGGCAGCTTCGTCGGTTGCCACGTCGAGGACGCGGCGCCTGACGGGCTTGGTCGCCTTGGGCTTGGGCTCCTCGTACTTGCAGAGGGTGGCGAAGGGGTCGCCGCGTCTCGTGACGATGACGGACTTGCCCTTTTCGACTCGCTCTACAAATTTGCGAACATTGGTGTAGAGAGTGGTAGCGTTGATTCTCTCGCCTTGGTCCTCCGTATCGTAGGGCCTGTAGATGGCTACGGGCTCCTCATCTTTGACGATGATGACGGACTTGCCGTTTTCGATTTCGGTAGCGATGCCGCTTCCTGCAGCGAGCTGCGATACTGTGTATTGGTTCACTCTATCTCCTGACTGATGGACATGGGCCCCAACATCGATGTAGTTCGATGCTAGGGGGATGTTCACCGCGCATTTAAAAAGAACAAAAGGTTGCTTACTCTAGTATCTTTCGTACATTTTGTCAAATGTATCTGCTATTTGCTCAATTCAATTACCCCTTTGTCAGTGACTGAAATCAGGCCATCGTCTTTTAGCTTTTTAATAGACCTGGTTACCGTCACGCGATTTAGATTGGTATGTTCAGCAAGTTTTTCGTGGGTGATCTGAAGGGGGACTGGTATAAGTTTGCCCACAAAGCTACTTTGCCTTTTCTTCTGTAGTCTTTCTAGTTCCAGGTAAACACGCTCCGAAGCTGTTTCGATATTGCTGCGAATCTTGATTTCATAGTCTTGCACGCGTCTTACCATCTTCTGCATCAAGCTCAAAATTAACTCTGGGCGGTTTTGGACTATTTTTAGAAATTCATCTAGCGAGGTCACACAAAGAAGGGTACCTTTGGTTGTTTCCGCAAAATGAGTTGGTTTTTCCTGATGAGGATCGAAGCTTCCAAATACGCTGCCTGGCCCCAGGGTATCAAAAATTGATCTTTTGCCATCTTTGGAGTGATAAAGAATGATTTCGCCGTGTTTTAGTACATATATGTTGTTATCAGGCGTATGTGGGGTATAAATCTGGGTCCCTTTTCTAAAATTTTCCTCGATGGAAGTGGGCGCCAGTAAACAGTGAGCTTTTTCTGATACACCTTCATATATATCAAGGTCTTTCAGAAACCACATTTTGTCATCGTGCTCTGTAGTCATAATATTTGGGGGTTGTGCTATATTTTAACTTTATCATATAGGTTATGGCCAGGGGCTTATTGTTCGTAGTCAAAGCTACTGTGGACTGCTTATTATGTGATATAAATGAGGGTGTTTAATTATTAATCAATAATTTATGGAAAAGCATATTATTAACAAAAATGACCTGTCATTACCCTTTATAATAGTAATTATGACTGCTGCCTTGTTTTTATCGGGATGTAATTTAAATACTGAGACTGATGATACTTCTACTTCTCACGAAGGTGCTATGGCACCTACTTCAGTGGTAGTAGGTGGAGGTACTGGATCAGTTGATATCGAAGTGACCCCTACAGTTAGCTACCAGGTTGGAGCGATGCAACCATTTGATAAAGAAAAGTTGAATGCGGCTATAGCTGATGGGAAGACGGTATTCCTCGACTTCTTTGCCTCATGGTGTCCCACCTGTAGGGCTAACAAGCCTATTGTAGAGGCAGCTGTTGAGGCTAACGGAGAAGTAGTCGGTTTTGTAGCGAATTACGATACTGA
>JAJDCF010000096.1 GCA_029260955.1 Patescibacteria group bacterium
CAGGTAGTTAGCACCTCCACGCCTCCTTTCGCATTCACATACACCATGTCTTCGATCCGCACACCGCCCTTTCCTTCCACGTAAATCCCGGGTTCAATTGTGAAAACCATCCCCTTCTCGATCTTCTCTTTTGAGTGCACAGATACCGTTGGTGCCTCGTGAACCTCTAGCCCTGTACCATGCCCCGTGGAATGAGTGAAGTATTTGCCATAACCAGCTTTTTCGATAGCCTTCCGTGCCACTTTATCCAAATCAGAAAACTTCATACCCACCTTCACCGCCGCTATTGCAGCCTGATTAGACTCAAGAACTGTTGTATAAATTTTGTGTTCAAATTTATTGGCTTTCCTTTGGAAAAAAACACGGGTCATGTCCGTGATATATCCCTGATAAATAATCCCTGAATCAATCAGGATCATATCCTCTTTCTTCAGTTTATTGCCGCCTTTTTGGTGGTGTATATCTGCCGTATCTTTGCCAAACGTAATAATGGGGGGAAATGAGAAATCATCAGCTCCAAGCTTGCGCGCAATCTTCAAAAGCTCCCATTCAACATCCCCCTCCGTCATACCTAGCTTCAATTTCTTTTCTAACTTATTAAGGCTATCACAAGCAATCTTCACAGCTTTCTTGATGATCTTAATCTCACTCGCATCTTTTATAATGCGGAGTGATTCAACCATGCCCGAAGTAGCCTTAAGCTTAACTCCCGGCAAAACCTTTTTGTAAGATTTGAGCTTAGCAACGCTCATATCTCGATCTTCAAAACCAACACTTTTCAGCTTACCCATAAGCTTTTTTAAGCCCTTGCTTTGATCATAATAAGGAATACCTGCTTTTTTGGCCGTCACAAAATATCTGGCATCCGTAATAAGAACTGCACGGCGCGGAGTAACTAGAAGTGTGCCATTGGTTCCTACAAAGCCAGAAAGATACCGAACATTAAATGGACTGGAAACCAAAAGGCCGCCAAGTTTTTTGGCAGATATCAACTTTTGTAATTTTTTGATTCTTTTATTCATATCTTTTAGTTTTTCGAGCTTTCACAGCATAGCATTTTTTGTTAAAATTTGAATCACTTAGCCTCTAGCCCCAATAAAAATGCCCAACCGAGACCTGATCAAAGAAAACCTTAAAAACACGATTACAGAAACGGACTTGCAAGGCTACAATAAGCTACATGTAGGCAAGGTCCGAGACACCTACGAAAGAGACGGCAAAAGAATTATTCTTACAACCGATCGCCAGTCGGCTTTTGACAGAATCCTAGCCGCCATCCCATTTAAGGGCGGTGTACTCAATCAGTTTGCTGCTTTTTGGTTCGATAAGACCAAGGATATCGTCCAAAATCACCTGATTGCCACGCCAGACCCCAACGTCGCCGTGGTCAAAAAGGTTAAGATCTATCCGGTCGAGGTCGTCGTCCGTGGATACATCACCGGAACCACCAGCACCTCTGCTTGGATTAATTATGATGCAGGTGAAAGGAACTTTTGTGGTGTACAACTACCCGAAGGCCTTAAAAAGAATCAGAAATTCGAAAAGGCCATTATTACTCCAACTACCAAGCCAGAAACTGGCCATGATGAGAAGATTTCGCGCGAAGAAATCATCGCCCAAGGACTAGTACCCGAGGAAGAATGGGATCAGATTGAGAAATACGCATTGGCTATCTTCAAGCGCGGCCAAGAAGTCGCGGCCGAAAAGGGATTTATTTTGGTCGACACCAAATATGAATTTGGAAAAGATGACGAAGGTAACATAATACTGGCCGACGAGGTTCACACACCTGATTCAAGTCGTTACTGGATTGCCGCTACCTACGAAGATCGCTTTGCTGCAGGCCAGGAACCAGAAAATTTCGACAAGGAATTTCTTCGTCTGTGGTTCAAGGAACACTGTGACCCATACAACGATGCCGAGTTACCAGCCGCTCCAGATGACTTGGTAGAAGAGCTGTCATTCAGATACATCGACATTTACGAAAAACTGACAGGCAACACTTTCGTGTACAATGAAGGAAAAGATATCGGAGCAAGAATTCAAGAGAATCTGGACAAGTACTTTGACTAAGATAATCATAAATTTGACAATACTTCAAAAATATGTAACTATATACTTTTAACCTTCCATTCTATGCTCGTTCCAATTATTATGGGCTCCCAAGTAGATGAGGCCCACGCCCGCAAAATAGCCGGCTACCTGGAAGAATTTGACGTAAAAACTGAACTCTACGTAGCTTCCGCCCACAAAGTACCTGAACTGGTTCTAGATATTGTAAGTGACTTCAATAAATCCGGTGACGACATATGCTACATCACCATTGCAGGCCGCTCTAATGGACTTTCTGGCGTCGTCGCAGCCAATGCCCTTCATCCTGTAATCGCCTGCCCACCATTCAAAGACAAGGACGACTACATGGCCAATGTGAACTCTTCTACCCTCTACCCATCGGATACACCAAGTATGCTGGTAGTAGACCCACAAAACGCCGCCCAAGCTGCCATCCGAATTCTGGCTTTAACCAACGACAAGCTCCGCAAAAAGGTCGCCAAGCATATTAATAGTATAAAAGAAGCTTACTAACAAAAAACTATGATCACAGCCCTAAGCCCCCTCGACGGACGTTACAAAAGCAAAGTCGAAGAGCTCACGCCCTACTTTTCAGAATACGCCCTAATTAAATATCGCCTAGTCGTGGAACTGAGCTTCTTTATGGCTCTCTCTGCCGAAAGAGGAATTCCAGAGCTTCCCAGCTTTAGTGATAAAGAGTTAAAGCTTTTGGAAAACATGGTGAAGAACTTTGATGAGAAGGAAGCAAAAAGAGTAAAAGCAATTGAAAAGAAGACAAATCACGATGTAAAAGCGGTCGAATACTACATCAAAGAAAAACTTGAAAAGACCAGCCTAAAAAAGCACCTGGAATTCGTTCACTTCGCCTGCACTTCCGAAGACATCAACAATCTGGCTTACGGCCTGATGCTAAAAGAAGCCAAAGAACACGTGCTTCTACCTCAGATGAAAGAGGTGGTAAAAGCCGTGAAAGGTCTGGCTAAAAAATGGCGAAAAGTTCCTATGCTCAGCCTAACGCATGGCCAGCCTGCTACACCCACCACCGTCGGCAAAGAATTCTTGGTGCTAGCCTCCGGACTCGAAAGGCAAATGGACCTACTAAAGAAGCAAGAAATAATGGGTAAGCTCAACGGAGCTTCAGGAAATTTTAACGCTCATGTATCGGCTTATCCAAAGATAAACTGGCCTAGCTTGAGCAAAAAATTTGTTCAGAATTTAGGGCTGACTTACAACCCATATACCACCCAAATCGAACCCCACGATTTTCAGTCTGAAATCTATGACACAGTGGCTCGCTTTAACACCGTTTTGCTCGACCTGGATCGGGACGTCTGGAGTTACATCAGTCGTGGAATATTTAAACAAAGCGTTGTAAAGGGCGAAGTTGGATCATCCACCATGCCACACAAGGTAAATCCTATCGATTTTGAAAACTCCGAGGGTAATCTTGGGTTGGCCAATGCAGTGCTAAGACACATGTCCGAAAAACTCCCCCTTTCTCGTATGCAGCGAGACCTAACAGATTCAACCGTTCAACGGAATATTGGCGTTGGACTTGGTTACAGCTTATTGGCTTACAAAAGTACCTTAAAGGGGCTTGGTAAACTTGAGTTGAACAAAAAAGTTATACAAGCAGAACTAGACCGAAATTGGGCTTTACTCGCCGAACCAATTCAAACCGTCATGCGCAAACACGGCGTGCCAAATGCATACGAAAAGCTCAAAGAGCTTACTCGTGGTAAAGAAATTAACAAAGAAACGGTTCGGGCTTTCATCAAAACCTTGAAAATCCCAGAAGATGATAAAAAGAGACTCCTGAAGCTAACTCCAGCGACTTACATTGGATTAGCCGGCAAGTTTTAATAACATATTTTCCTAAACATGAAGAAATCACTTCTTATACTTTCGTTTTTTGTTCTATCAGCCTGTGCCCCCATTATTAAACCCACTACTCCCACAGTAAGTAATTTTGATGAATGTATTGCTGCAGGCAATCCAGCCATGGAAAGCTACCCAAGACAATGCCGCCATGAAGATCAAACCTTCACTGAAGTAATAGAGATCCCAGGTGATGAAAAGCCCTGCACAAAGGAATATATGCCTGTTTGCGGAGAGGTTCAGGTTCAATGTATCAAGGCACCTTGTCCACCGCTCAAAACAACTTACCCAAACCGCTGCATGGCCGAAAATGCAGGAGCGCAAGATATTCAGGAAGGCTCATGCCAAGAGGAAGGCCCTGACCTAAAAGGAACATGTGAGTCAGCCGAAGGCACGTGGCTACCCGATAGCAGTGAATGTGAGAACCTGTCCAAAGAAAGTTGTGAAAATATAGGTGGAACCTACAATGAATGTGCTTCAGCCTGCCGAAACGACCCCGAAGCCGAAATTTGCACCCTCCAATGCATACTCGTCTGTCAGTTTTAAGTATGATAAATAAGCCATTCATCAAGGTCGGAGCATATCAGCATTACAAAGGTAATCTTTATCAAGTGATCGGCATTGCCAAACACTCCGAAACACTAGACCCTATGGTGGTTTATTGCGCCCAGACAGATGAGCACAACATTTGGGTCAGGCCCTATGAAATGTTCAAGGAGATAGTAGAAGTTGATGGAGAAAAGGTACCACGTTTTAAATACTTGCATTCTTAATATGATTATTGGACTCACCGGCCCCATGGCCAGCGGAAAAAGCACAGTCGTGGATGCTCTTAAAAATCAGGATTTTAAATACTTCACTCTTTCCGACATCGTTCGTGAGGAATGCGCAAATAAAGGACTAGAAGTAGTCCGTGACAATCTGATGGCTACCGGTCAAAGCCTGCGCGAGGAATTTGGTGCAGGTGTTTTAGGTGCCCGCGCCCTCAAAAAGATCCAAAATGAGGGTGAAAATGATAATTGGATCATCGACGGCATCCGAAATCCTGCTGAAGTTGAAGAACTCAAAAAACATTCAAACTTTGTTCTGATTGCCAATACCGCTCCAGAAGATTTGATCGTTAGCCGCATTCTGTCTCGCAAACGTTCTGACGACACCCTGAACGAAGAAGCCATCCGCGCTAAGCTAAGACGAGAAATGGGCGAAGGCGAACCGCCAGAGGGCCAACAGGTACAGAAGTGTATCGACATGGCCGATTATGTATTTGAAAACACAATGCCCATAGATCAGGTTGAGGTTGAATTTATGAAGCTGTATAATCGCATCAATGACAAATAAGAAACTCGACAGACCCAGCTTTGAATCCGTATATATGAAGTTCGCGGAAGAAATCTCTAAGAGATCTTCTTGCAAGCGGCTAAAAGTTGGTACGGTAATCACTACCACTGACTTCCGCAAAGTCTTAGCTGTAGGCTACAACGGAAACGCGGCTGGCCTAGCCAATGGCTGTGACCGGGACGAAGTCGGCAACTGCGGCTGTCTTCATTCAGAAGAAAACGCAGCCATCAACTGCGACTCACCCAGATACGTTGAAAAGTATGTTTTTGTTACTCACCTCCCCTGCTCCGCTTGCGCCAAGCGCCTGATCAACATAGGAAACGTGAAAAAGGTCTTCTTCCTAGAGGACTACCGTAAAAGAGATTCCCTTGCCATGCTTGCGACCACTGGAATAGAAACCTTCAAGATTGAAGACGGAGCAGCGATAGAGGTTCAGGAATGGCTGGCAAATAACCTAAAGATCGTGCCGAAGTTGATTAAGAAAGAGAAGGTTAATAAATAATTGAACCACAGCTTCCAGAAATTAGCTCTCAAACCTTGTTCAGAAGGGCTTTTTGTGATATAATTAACAGATAATTTAAACAATAAATGACATGGGCAATCAACACCCTCCATTAGCGGCCTACAACGAACTTCCCGATGAATCAATAGATATTGAGGATAATAAGCTAATTGATATGACCGATGAGGAAATTCGAAATGCAGTAACTGAAGAGATGGGGAAAGTGCCTGAAGGATTCATGTACCAACCTCCGCTAAACGTAGAATCCAATGAAGTTGATCAAGAAGCCATTGATGATGAAACTCAGAGGCTCATAAAATATAGAGATGTATTAAAGATCAACCGAAAAGTTAGAAATACATTAGTACCAAGAAACGATACAGAGCAGCCACCAGAATCAAAAGCAGCCTAATTAAAGTATTATAATGAATCGATTATTTTGCAACTTCCAACCAGAGAGTCCTACTAACTTTGTGTACCATCAAAGAAAAGGTCCTAGGCCAGCAGGCAGTGCACCTCATACCAAAGAGGAACTCCAATCCGATGTAGATGAGGCAATGAAACAGAACCCTGTTGCCTATGAAGTCATTCGGGAAAAGGAAGGCCGGACAGAAATGGCAGGCGCCACCTTGGTTGCGGGAGATGAGTCCTGCGCAGGCCTGAAGATGAGTATACACCGTGATAATAAAACCAATGTATGCCAATTGGGAGCAGGCAGAGTGTTTTTGTCGCACAAACTTGAAGTCGCTAAAAAAGGGCAAACGACTATAGACTTCATGGAAAAAATTCAACAAACTGTGCGAAAAAAAGCCTTCAGCATGAAGCTCTACAAAAATGCCGTTATACAGGTTGGAAAATACGACATCATCACAACAGATGATTCAGCAGAAAAAATTTACGCACGCTTACAAAAGACCTGGGCTATGCTAGCTAAGCATAAGATGAAGATCCATGCCTGCACAGTTCCACCAATCGAAGGAGCCACTCCTGAACAGGAAGTCAGACGCAAGGCGCTCAACAAGCTCATTCTGGGTACAGATGAACCCCTTTTTAATGTGATCGACATGGATAAGGCCATGAAAGCAGTGAACACAGAAAAGCCTGATCTGTACATCGATGGAAAAATGCGTCGTAGAACACCAAAAACGGAGCAAGAGAAACGGGCTGTAGTCTTTCTAAACTCGCTGACCGCATCAGGAAGATACGGGCCAAAGCACTACGAACAGTTTGCCCACCCACCCAAAAAGGTTTCCTATGCCATGGTTGGTGACTCCTTTACCAAGCCAATAGAAAGTAATGTTAGCGGTACCAAGAAGCAGCCAGGAGAATATGTTTCGAACGTTGCTGCTGGCAAAGATATTAAACTTGAAGACTTACCAGATAAACCAGGTGACACAAGCAAAAGAATGGCAGACAGACTTGAGAGAAAGATAATTCCTTCGCTAACAAAAGTTGCTGGTTACCGATGTGCCGTTATTCAGGCCAGTGCCGAAGATGTTTTGACACCGCTTAAATCACATGATGATTTAAAGTATGCCGAAAGTGCCATCAAGAAAAATATAAAACGCATGTACCGCCACTGCCTTGAGTCCAATCCTCCTGTTATGGTTGTCGCAATGACCTTGCCACCACTTCGTGGCCAGATCGAAAGACTGTATCCCGGAGAAGAAAACAGAGAAGCTAGGAAACTTCACCTGAGATTGGCAGAGAGAATCAATAAATTCATTGTTAAAGAAACTCATAGACTAAGTCAACACCCTAAAAACCGCTATAAGCGCGTAATGTGCGTAAGAGTGCACGAGTGGTTCGGCACACGAAAGGGTTATGTAAAAAAAGCTTACCGCGGCAAAATTGGCAGCTTCAACCAAAAAGGTAAGGTCCTTATTGGTAAAGAAATTCACAAAATGATGAACATGATGCAAGATGGCATCGATTGGGGGGCAAAGAGTCTTTTCAGACGGCCAAAACGCGGTCCGAACGGAAAGATACTTAGGAACAATAAAGGAGAAATGATCTTCGAAGTACCTGTATATAACCAATGGGACTACTTCATGGACGAGAATGATTACAAGCCATCTGGCGGATGGAAAGAGGTCAAATAATAGATTTGCCCTTAAGGAAAAAAATATCTAGAATGAGTAGCATAAGAAAGTGACATGGAAACCTACGAATTCTATCAAACACTAATTAAACCTTTCTGGGCACCGCCAGCCTGGTTATTTAGCCCAGTTTGGTTATTCTTGTACGCACTGATTCTGGTCTCATTTGGAGCAGTATTTTACGGCGTTCACAAGAAAAAGTTGAGTTACGAAGACTCACTCCCCTTCATCCTAAACATTGTTGCCAACATCACCTTCGTCAACATTCAGTTTGGCTTAGAAAGCAACGTTTTAGCGGCCTTCGATATTATTCTGGTTTTGGGAACCATTATATGGATGATAGTTGAAATCTACCCAAAAATTCGTTGGATTGCTTACGCTCAAATTCCCTACCTTGCCTGGGTTTTATATTTGACGATACTACAGCTGAGCGTTACCTTCCTGAATTGGTAGCCAATTCATCATATGAACCTGGTTCATTGACATATGAGCTTTTTTGTGCTATGCTACTACCCCAAATTAAACACCATGAATACACTTGGTCATCAGTCAACACAATCTGAAGTCGAACCAAACTGGGAGCTCCTGCAGGAAGTAGCTGGCTTCATGGCGGGACAACAGCGCGCCGATGTTATACAACTCATGAGCCGTCTCACAGACGCAGATATAAATGTCTGCTCGCTAAACTTCCAACAAGAATTTTGGGAAGAAATGGTAATAGCCGACCATGAGGAAGCCCTAAACTACCGTGGTAAATATATGGACAAACCTTTCGGAATAGCCATTCTCAAAAAAATTGCACTAGAGGATCCTGCTTTCATGATCGGTAAGAGCCTGAGTAACCCTAAAAATGAGACATACCAAAAACTGTATCGATTCCTAATTCGAGAACTTGGCAGGGAAAAAATAGAGGAATTAGTTAAAGCAAGAAACAACGTATGGTATCGTCGGCTTTTTAGAAAAATCCTTGGTGAGGACGAACCAACAACGTAAACTGCCTAGCCATTGACTTCATCTACGTTACAAACTACAATCGTGTCACAGCGTTTGAGCCATTTATCACATGGCGATGCTGGCGGAAGAAAGCCCGAAAGGGTGACTAGAACCGCCCGGAGACAGTCCTTCGTCAACAAACAAAATTAAGTATAAGCCTAGGTGGTATCTGTCTGACTTATGTCGGACCCGAGGCACTCACAACTAATTGAGTGTTTTTTTATGCCATCAAAAACAAGTAAAACCGACGCGCTTTACCACCTGGAATGCTTTGACTGCAAACGGGTGACAAAAGAAAGCGAAAGCGTGACCTCTTGCACCAAGTGCGGTGGGCCACTCGTGGCTAAATACGATTTTGCAAAGATCAAAAGTCGTATCAACCTTTATGACATTGAACATACGCCGATCACGGGGGTGAAGTATTTGAACTTCTACCCAATTAATGACTTCGAAAAGGTTATTTCTCTTCGCGAAGGCGGAACACCGCTGATTCGCGCCAGGAACTTGGGAAAGAAGTACAAGCTAAACAAACTTTACCTAAAAAACGAAGGAGCCAACCCAACTGGCGTATTCAAAGACCGCGGAACTCTGGTCGAAGTAACCAAGGCCGTTGAACTCGGAGCCAAGGCCATCTGTTTGGCCAGTACCGGTAACATGGCTGCCAGTGTGGCCGCTTATTCCAGTATTGCCGGAATCCCCTGCTACGTACTGGTGCCCGAAGGCACACCGATAGGTAAATTAGCTCAGACGCTGTCCTACCATGCTCGTATTATTCAAGTTCGCGGAACCTATTCGGATTGTGCCAAACTGGCGGAAGTGATGGCCAAAAAACATGGTTTCTATTTGGCTGGTGATTATGTTTTCCGCAGAGAAGGCCAAAAGTCCCAGGGTTACGAGATAGTGGAACAACTTTTTTGGAAAAGTCCGGACTATGTAGTTGTGCCAGTGGGCTGTGGAACCAACTCAGCTGCCATCTGGCAGGGATTTGTGGATTTTAAGGAACTTGGACTAATAAACAAACTCCCCAAGATGATTGTGGTGCAACCAGAAGGTTGTAACACCGTGGTCGATGCAGCCAAACACAAGAAACTGAAGTATAAGATCGTCGATAAACCAATCAGCATTTGCTCAGCCGTAGCTGCCGGCACCCCACTGGACGGTCATATAATTCTAAAAGCCGTGAAGGATTCTGGAGGCTTTGGAGTTGAGGTGACTGACACTGAGGCGCTTATTGCCCAGCAATCTATGGCCAAGAATGAAGGAATATTTGCAGAGCCAAGTGGAGCCTTACCTATGGCTGCAATAAAGAAATTACATGAGAAGAAATTCTTCAAGCCAGATGACGTGATCATCGCGGTAATCACAGGCAATGGGCTAAAGGATCCCGTTTCTGCGACCAAGATTTTGCCTAGTCCTCCATCTATCGAACCGAATATTGAAGAGATAGATAGCTATCTAAAGAATAAAATCTACAATATTCGAGGTGCTAGTGCTGACGCTGCCAAAAAATCCCTATTTAAAAGCAAGCCCACCATTAACAAAATCAAGAGGGTCATCGAAAAGGACTTCGATCTAAAGTTGAACACAAAAGTTGTTCAAAAAATTCAAAGGGAATTGGAGGAATTTATAAGTAAGGGTAAGAACGTCACTCGTTATGACTTCCAGAATATTGTAGAAGACGTGGTGAACGCCTTCACCGTCAAAAAGAAGATTCTGGAAATCACCGACTTCAAGGTGGCTGTTTCAAAAAAAGAACCTAATCGTGCCGAAGTAGAAGCCAGCTACGATGGAAAAATATTAAGCAGTAAGGCAGCCGGCGTAGGAGCCTTCGATGCCATCATGAAAGCTATGCAGAAAATAATTCGTGGCCAAAAAGGGATCAAGGTGACCCTGCAAGACTTTAACGTAGAAATCGACGAAGGAGGAACGGACGCCGTGGTAAAAGTGACAATCGTATTTACCGACGAAAAGAGCAACAAGGTCGTCGTCAGCGCCACCTCACCCGACCTTATCGTAGCTTCCGTGAACGCCTTCGAAAAAGGCTACAACCTATTGTGGTGGAAAAATAAGAGCTAATTCTAATACCCATGAAAGAAGTAATCAGCACCAAGCTGGCACCAAAAGCTATTGGCCCCTACTCACAAGCCGTCAAACACGGTGACATGGTGTACCTATCTGGCCAAATCCCCTTAAATCCCGAAACGATGGAGGTTGTTGGTGGAACAGCTGCCGAACAAGCCAAGCAAGTGATGGAAAATTTGGGCGAAGTACTCAAAGCCGCCAGTTCTGACTTCGCTAAAGTGATCAAATGCACGATTTATTTAAAAGATATGAATGATTTTGCTGCCATCAACGAAGTATACGGCAGCTATTTTGAAAATAATCCGCCCGCCAGGGCAACTGTGGAAGTCGCAAGGCTTCCTAAAGACGTATTAATAGAAATTGACCTAATTGCCCATGTTTAAAGAAGTCGACCCCAAACAATCATTCCCCAAATTAGAAGAATCCATTCTGACCTACTGGGAAGGTGCGGACACATTTAAAAAGTCCATCGATAACCGCGAAAAGGAATATGTATTTTACGACGGCCCTCCTTTTGCCACCGGACTCCCCCACTACGGCCACCTGCTGGCCGGCACGCTGAAAGACGTGGCTCCAAGATACTTCACCATGCAGGGCTACAAGATCGAACGAAAATGGGGCTGGGATTGTCATGGACTGCCAGTGGAGAATATTGTGGAAAAGGAACTCGATTTGAACAACAAAACCGACATCGAGCGTTTTGGAATTGGTAAATTCAACGAATCCTGTCGTGCCGTTGTTTTACGTTATGCCGAGGAATGGAAAAAGACCGTTCATCGCATGGGTCGCTGGGTAGACATGGAAGATGACTACAAAACCATGGACCCCGAGTATATGGAATCAATTTGGTGGGTGTTTGAAAGCCTGTGGAACAAGGGTTTGATTTATGAAGGACACAAGGTGGTCCCCTACTGCCCCCGCTGTGCCACGCCGCTTTCGAACTTCGAAACCAATCAGGGCTATGCCGACAAACAAGACCCCGCGGTGACCGCCAAATTTGAACTAGTCGATGAGCCAGGCACCTACCTACTAGCCTGGACAACCACCCCTTGGACTTTACCAGTTGATCTGGCTCTGGCAGTAGGCCCTGAGCTTACCTATGCCAAAATCAAGGATAAAAACGGTGAACTTTATATTCTCGCCCTCGATCGCATTCCTCATTACTACAAAAATCCCGAAGATTATGAAGTCGTGGAAGAATTTCTGGGAGAAACAATGGAGGGCTGGAAATATCACCCATGCATGGATTATTTTGCTGACAAAAAGGAAGAAAAAGTTTTTACGGTGGCTATCGGAAATTTTGTAACTCTGGAAGACGGTACAGGAATTGTACACATGGCTCCTTACGGAGAGGACGACATGGCCATTATCACCGGGCTGGGTGTGGAACTCGTCGATCCCATCGACGCCGAGGGAAAATTCATGGACCCGGTTTCGGAGTTTAAGGGCATGAGCGTTTTTGATGCCAACCCAGGCATCATCAAAAAACTAAAAGAAGAGAATAAAATTGTCCGCCACGAGACCATCAACCATAGTTACCCGCACTGCTGGCGCTGTGACACGCCACTGATCTACAGGCCTATTTCTACCTGGTTCGTCAAAGTCGAAGAAATGAGAGAGAAGCTCCTGAAGACCAACCAGGATATAAACTGGGTACCAGAGCACATTAAGGATGGTCGTTTTGGCAAATGGCTGGCAGGTGCTCGCGACTGGGCTATTTCGCGCAACCGCTACTGGGGTGCCCCAATGCCGATCTGGCGCTGTGACTGTGGCGAAATCAAGTGCATAGGTAACATAGAAGAACTAGAAAAGCTTTCCGGCAAAAAGGTAGAGGACCTTCACAAGCACAAGATTGATCACATTACGATTCCCTGCCCTAAGGCAGAAACAAAGGAATTCACTTTTATTCGCCATGGCCAAACAGACTACAACAAGAATGATCGATGGCAAGGCTCAACCGATAACGTGCTGAATGAAACCGGCATCGCCCAAGCCAAAGAAGCCGCCGAGAAGCTTAAGGGCGAAAAATTCGATTTTATTGTTAGCTCACCTTTAAAAAGAGCAAGTAAAACGGCCGAAATCATTAATGAAAAACTGAATCTTGAAATTGTTTACGAAAATGATCTACGCGAACAGCACTTTGGTGACTGGGAAGGAAAAACAACCAAGGAGCTTGAAGAGGAACAAGGTGTGGACCTTGATCACCTACGACTTATGACTGCCCCTAACGGCGAACCCTTTGATAACGTTGTTAAACGAGTAGGAAAAGTCATCGCAAAGTACAGAAATAAGAAAGTGTTAATCGTTGCTCATGGAGATGTATACTTTGCCACCCTTTGCTACACAAGAGGTGCAACACTAAAAGAAGTAGAAAATGAAGTTGCGGAGAATGCTGTGCCATACCTGGTCAGCTACGAAGAAAAAATGAGGCGAATTCCCGAAGTACTGGACTGTTGGTTTGAGTCTGGCAGCATGCCTTACGCTCAACTGCACTACCCCTTTGAGAATAAAGAGAAGTTCGAGAACAACTTTCCTGCTGAATTTATTGCAGAAGGCCTGGATCAGACCCGTGGATGGTTTTACACCCTTCATGTACTGGCCAATTCGCTATTTGATAAGCCAGCCTTCAAAAACTGCATCGTGAACGGCATAATTTTGGCCGAAGACGGACAAAAGATGAGCAAGCGCCTCAAAAATTACCCAGATCCTTCCAAGGTCATGCATGAATACGGCGCCGATGCCCTGCGTTTTTACCTGATGAACTCCCCTGTTGTAAAAGCTGACTCACTGCGCTTTAGCGAAAAGGGTGTGTCTGATGTGGTGAAGAATTTCATTCTGCCAATCTGGAATGCTTACAGCTTTTTTACCACCTACGCCAACATCGATAAGTGGTCCACCGACAAACAGGTGGAATCCACCAATAAATTGGATCGTTGGATACTCAGCTCTTTGGATGAACTCATTAAAGTAGAAACTGAGCACATGAATGCCTATGATCTTCAACGGGCAAGTAATGCTATTTATAGTTTTGTTGATAATCTGACGAATTGGTACATCCGCCGTTCTCGCCGAAGATTCTGGAAGTCCGAAGATGACGGTGATAAAGCCATGGCCTATTCTACTTTATTCAAAGTGCTTACCACTCTTTGCCAAATAATTGCGCCTTTTACACCATTTGTAAGTGAAGAGATCTACCGCAATCTGACTGGCGAAGAATCAGTGCACCTAAGCGACTACCCAAAGCCAAAAGAAGGCAAAGCAGATGTAAAACTGATGGAAGAGATGTTTATTGCCAAGACGATTGTTAGCCTGGGACTAGCTAGCCGTGCCAAACTCAAGCTTAAAGTCAGGCAGCCACTTGCCAAAGTGCAAGTCGCCCTAGCTGAGCAGTACGACATATCTCTTCTGGAAGAAGAAATGGAAATCATCAAGGAAGAACTCAATGTAAAGAAAGTCGAAGTTATTCAAAATCCCAGCGACCTGGCTACCGTGATTGCCAAGCCCAATGCCAAGCTACTTGGACCAAAATATGGTAAAGAAGTCCAAACCATCATTCAAACAGCCAAATCCGGAAACTTTGAGAGATTAGACAGCGGCAACATCAAAGTACTGGACTACGAACTGACTGCCGAAGAGATGGAGATCGCCTACATGAGCAAAGAAGGTGCCGATATTGAAACAGATGCCGGCATTCTAGTGGCGCTCGACACCAAAATCACCCCAGAACTCGAAATGGAAGGAAAAGCTCGCGACTTGGTTCGCCAGATTCAGGAACTACGAAAAACCGCCAACTACAAAGTCGACGACCGCATTACCGTGGCCCTGATTGGCGCCGACAAAGCCCTACTCGAAAACTTTGGCGACTACATAAAAGCCGAGACCCTGGCTACCGAAATTCTGGAGGCAATGGAAGATGGCGATCAGTTTGTGAAACACGAAGGTATAATAATCAAAGTGAAACAATGGTATAATAAACAACCAACGAACACTTAATACAAACAACATGCAACACCCATCAAGACTGAGTAACTCAGAATGGCAAAATAGAATAGGAAAACCACTTGTTGATAGTGCCTTAGCTGCCAAGGTAAGTAGCAAAGAAGATCTACTAAAACAGCTAGAATACGTTGTCATAGCCAACACCGGAGAATCGTTGGCAAAAACTGGCGAACATGCTGGTTTAGAAACTATTGCATCTGTGTTTCCCACCCTAATCGCACGCTTTCTGGACGACCCTGCAAGAGAAGATGATGACTCAGCTTATCTTACTGCGGAAGTTCAAAGAATTGTCTTTAAAAGCCTGAAATCATGTCCGGAATTATTTGACCCTCAACACAATATGTGGAATAGAGAGAAATTGAATAGACTCTTAAATGATATATATCTTCGTGCTGCATGTAGCAGAACAAGGGCAAAAACATCAGAACAACTGGA
>JAJDCF010000097.1 GCA_029260955.1 Patescibacteria group bacterium
CCGCCCACTCGACATGGCCTTGGCATACGCTGTATTTGCCAATGGCGGTTATAAGACCGAACCGGTGGCTATTCTGAAAGTTGAAGATCGTACTGGAAACATTCTGGAGGAATATGAGGCGCCCAACAAAAAGAACCTTGTTCTCGATCCTCAGGTGGCCTACCTCGTCAATAACGTCCTTTCTGACCCCGCTGCCAGGCCAGATGAATATTGGAGAAATACACTGACTATTCCGGGTCATGTGAACGGAGCCAAAACAGGAACTTCTAACAAGAAAAAGGACGATGTGAATTATCCATTCGACCTTTGGACCATTGGCTACACTCGCAATCTGGTTACGGCCGTTTGGGCAGGGAACGCGGACGGTACGCACGTCGGCCTGAAGGCATCAGGATTAGATACCGCTGGTCGTATTTGGAAGAACTTTATGGTCGAGGCGACCAAAGAAATGCCTCGCGCTACATTCGAAAAACCCGAAGGAATCCGTTGGGTAAGGGTAGCCAAGCGTTCAGGTAATCTGCCATCCGAACACACTCCCGAAGATGAAGTTGTTTCCAGTATTTTCGCAAGTTTCTCCGTGCCAAATAAATACGACAACGCTTATCAATTTGTCGAAATCGATAAAGTCTCCGGCAAGCTCGCCACAGAATTTACACCTGACGAGGCTCGTGAAGAAAAGGCTTTTTTCACTCATCACTCCATCCTTCCGGAAAATATTCAGTGGGAGTCAGCCGTTAGGGCATGGGCTGTGAAAAACGATGAAGATGAGGAGCCGCCAACCGAGTACGACGATGTTCATACCGCTGATACCATGGACGCCAAGCCGCAAATCACGATCACTTCTCCAAGATCAAAGGGCACTATCAGCCCACCTGTTTTGGATGTATGGGTAAGTATTTCTTCACCTGCTGGTGTAGAAAAAGTCGACTACTTTTTTGACGGGGAATTGGTAGATACAGCTACAAGTTCACCGTTTACAGGCAATATAGCAATTTCAAAAAATCTCAAAAAAGGCTCTTCGCACACCGTTAAAGCCATTGTTTATGACGAGCTATATCGTTCCAATCAATCTTCATTAAAAGTCAAAATTGGAACTGACGAGACGCCACCTAAAATATCTTTTACCTATCCATCCGATGGAGCGAAGCTAACGGCAGGTACTAGCATCGGTGTTCAAGTTGATGCCAGAGATCCTAATGGAGGTGTCGATAAAGTAAAATTCTACATAGATGGACAGCTGAAAAAAGAAGATGTCAGCGCGCCATTTACATGGCAGCTAACCATGCCAAACAGTAAAGGCAGCTATGATATAAGGGCGGTGGCCTACGATCATGCTGGCAACAAAGACACCGACTCCATCACCATCAAGATAGACGAAGATGAGGGAAATCTTACCGGTAGCTCCCGCATGCTTTTGCCGCGGAATAACGCGAACCTGGATGAGGGCGAACAGGTCCTAGTCAAAGCTTTTGTTTCGGAAAGCGATAGGGCAAGTCTGGCTGATATCATATTCCTTTCCAAAAAATCCGGCCAAATGCCAGATGAGATTTCCAAAATCAGCACTGCAGGCGCAGCCGGTGCCTCCACTTATTCTGTCATCTGGGAGTCACCTCCATCTGGAACTTACGAACTCTATTTCAAGCTCATATTAGATGACGGAAAACTCAGGTTTAGTAAAAAAGTACCGGTGGTGGTTCGCTGAGGCACTGATTAGGCATTTAAATCCACGGTTGATTGGCGACTGCGCCTAACAACCTCTTCAAGGCGCTTAAAATAGGCCTTGTTAATTGCCTCTTGGGTTGCCTGCTTTCCAACAACTGTGATTCGCCCAAAATAAGTTCCTGTTTCAGTATGATGTGCCGGCTTGCTCCCCGAACAAAATTCCAGACCTGGCATAACTTGATTGCCCAATTTCGTTATAGCCTTAGTCTGTTTTTGGGCCGCTTTTTTTGTTTCAAAAGAATGTAAGCTAATACGAGTAGTTTCATCAAATTTACAACGAAAGAATAATAGCGATGACATTAAATCCCTCCCCATCAAAAATGCAACCAGTGCTTCTTGCTCATCGGTTGATAAATCTTTAAGAGAAGCAATTGCAAGCTCATTACACATGGGAATCAAGGTTTCATTATATCTTTTGCGGCCGGTTGAAAACCCTGTTAACTCCATTAGACGACCACGCTCAGATGGATATCGAACATAATCCGGTCGGCTGCCTATTCCTTTTGCAAGTTTGAATTGTAATCCCAGTGCATCGAAGATCTGTTTAATTGCTTCTTCGTGATCACTATTTATAACTGATATGTAGTTTGTAGAAGAGGTAATAGAGTCTCCAGATCTTACTCCACGCCAAAAATTAGCCGATACCAATAGATTCCAAAGGGGTAATTTAGGATTATCTAAATTCATGGGTAGTAATCCATTATTCTCTAATTTTTCAACTCCTTTCATGCATCTTGGTAGTACCCCTTTCTGGTAAGCTTTCGCTTTACGATATACCGAAGAAACTTCATCACGTGTATTGCGTAGTGCTTTACCAACTCGATAGGGGGATAACCCCTTGTTTAGCAGAGCCATGATCTGACAATATAAGTCATAATCATTGGGGCCATTCTCGTAGGTGGCCACAATATCCGTCCGGTCGATTTCTAAGTCACATAATTTTGCCATGATCTAAATTTTCAGTAGATTGTAGGCTATTTATTATACAATTTAATCAAATAAAGTCAATATCTATTCTTTTGTAAGTGTATTCAGAAAAATAGGCAGTATTTTCTGCTCAATATTCTGTTGCTAGCAGGTACTAATTAAGCCTTCCGCAAAATCTTCACAAGATAGTAAGCAGAAAAGAGCGCAAAAAAGGCATTCAAAACGAGGAAGATCATGTCGCCAGCAAAATAGCTGAAAATCGATATAAGCGCAGCTCCTACCGTTAAGGCTAGGAAGCGTCTTGTGGTACCCGTGTCAAAGGCATATCCAAGGCCCACACCAGTCAAGCCAGCGATAAAATAAAAGGTATTTGAGTCTTCGCCCAAATATATAGCTAAAGCGACAAGGGCCAGTCCAGAAAGGCTAAGAACAATAGTGTTAATTCGGTCCGACACATCCATCATCATCAAAACACTCGCCACAATAATCATAAGCTCCAAAAGAATAAAGAAAGCGAAGCCACCTGCAAAAAAGTAATTCAGAGTTGCATATCCGAGCAT
>JAJDCF010000098.1 GCA_029260955.1 Patescibacteria group bacterium
ACGCCCTGGTTATTTACAATCCGGTGGCTGGCAAAAAGAAGCTTCTGAATACCAAGCGGATCATCGACAGCACACTGAAAAAAGCGGGTTACGAGTATGATTTTTTTGAGACAATTCCGGCTAAAGTGCAGCCCTTGGCACAGTTCGCGAAGAAGAAATATGACAAAATCATTGTGTCGGGTGGCGATGGGACGGTGGCCGAAGTGACGTCGTTTTTGATTCACCATAAAATCAAGACACCCCTCGTGATTATTCCTCAGGGAAGTGCCAATATTCTGGCTGTTTCACTTCATCTTCCACTAACTCCTGGAATGGCGCTAAGGCGAGGGCTGAAAAAGGAAGGCAGAGCGCTGGATGCTATGAGGATCAACAATAAGCGGTATGGAATGATCGCAACCGGCCTTGGTTATGACACGCTGGTGATGCAGAACACACCCCGAGACCTGAAGCGTAAGATTGGCTTTTTTGCCTACATCTGGACTGTCTTCAAGACGATTCTGGTTTACCACGCCCACCCATACAAGCTGACGATCGACGGCAAACGGGAAGCAGTGGTTGCCAAAACGATTATGACTTTTAATATTTTACCGCTGGGTCACCTAAAAATCAGTAAGCCCTTTTTGGGCACGCGAGTTTTGCCAGATGACGGCCTTCTGAATATATTTTCTCTGAATCCACGACCGGTTCGCACGCTTTTAGGGTTTAAAAAGATGGTGCAGATTTTTTCGGGCAAAAAGATTTCGATTAAAACCAAAAAAGCCCGTCGCTACCAGATTGATGGGAACGTTTTTAAGGGAAAAACAGTTACAATTGAGGTGCTGCCGAAAGCCATTTATATTGCCTATTAACACACCTTGGGCATACCTCATAGACCCTATGAATTCTGATGCACAGATCTTGCACAAAGTTTGCACAGATCTTGCACAAGCCTTGTGCAACAAAATACACCACCCCCACCAGACACCCCCCTGCCCTTCAAAAAATACCTAAACTCTCCAAGATCATGATTAATAACTACTCCAAATTAATAAGGCTGGAACAGTGGTACAAAAATATTATTGTTTTTGCGCCGCTTTTATTCAGCAGCGATACTTATCCGATTCATATGATGTTCGTGGCATTTCTGGGATTTTCTTGTGTGTCGTCCGTCACCTATATTTTTAATGACTGGATGGATCGAGAAAAAGACAGACTTCATCCGATTAAAAAAGAACGGCCCCTGGCTTCGGGGAAGATTAGACCCAAGCAGGCTACTGTGGCTGCGGGAACTCTATTATTGATTGTGCTGTGTACGGTGGCGCTGTTGGGCACTTTTTACGGAAGCATTCTTTTGGCCTACTTCGTTATCACCAATCTGTATTCGCTTGGTCTAAAGAACATTCCCCTGCTCGACATCATGATTATTGGTGGGAATTTTGCCATGCGGATGATGGCTGGCTTGCAGAGTTTTCCGGATATGAGCACTCTGCCATATTTTGGCTTACTGCTGGGCGCGATTGTGATCTTTTTGACGCACAAACGAAGTAACGACATAAAGTTACTTGGAAAGGAAAAGGCACTGAAGCATAAACCCGTGCTGAAGTATTACACTCATCGGAATAATTACTTCTTTCGAGCGGTGGGTTACTTTGTGGTTATTCTGTCCTTCTTTGTGCTGTGGCAAAACGGCCTGATGATTTACAAGGTCATCGGTCTGATCATCCAGCTTCTGGCGACGAGTTTTATTATGTCGGAGAATCCGGAATACACATCAAAACCCCAATGGCTGTTACGGAGTAAGATTTGGGTGGGGATATTAGTGGGGAATGTGGGGTTGTGGGTAGCAATATGGTATCTTGACAATTTAATGTAAATGAGGCACTATATTTGCCTTAACTTAAATAATCATGCGTAAGCCAGTCGAAACCACTTTAACTTTTGGACACAACCCCTCACTTACTTACGAAAACGATGCTGGACGGATCAATTTGGAGGCTATTGATAATACGATAGATGAACTATTTGCACATGCTGACGAGCTGCACCGTGGCTTATTGCCAGAAGAAGCTTCTTTTGCAAATCATAATTTGAAGGGCGTGCCACGTCAGAAGATGTTTGCTCTTGAGAGGTTCTTTAAAGCTTACGAGCGCTATCAAATTAAAGAAGTAAAAGCTGTTCGCTTGCGTCTAAATGATTATGTCGAACAACTTGGACTTGGCATAGTGAGTGTTTCCGTTGAACCGCTTAATGTTATTGATGAAGATGCAGGGATAGAGAACTTAGTATTACCGGATGATGATTTCAAGGCGCCTAGCCTAGGTAATGTTTTACCTCCAGCACAATTACGGCAACAAATACTTGCATTATTTAGAGTTGATTTCGGTAATGCCGAACAAGTGAATGGTGATGGAGAAATTCACGCCCGTACTTATTCTCACAATGAAAAAACTACACCATCTGCTATACAGGAGCCAGGCATATTAGGTAGCAGACGAAATGCTATTATTGTTCCTGCAGGGTCTTCGATTGGAGTCAGTATGCCCGTACTAGATCCGGCAAAATTTGAAGGTGCCGGAATACGTCATCAGCAAGTCCTTACTGACAGAATGGGTGGATCTTCTCAGCTCTACACATGCCGCAACCTTAAGCCAGATGCAGCAGCAAGAATGATGTTCTTGGGCTGTTAGTGAGGTACAATACTTTACAGATAAATCAATATTTATGTCATCCACAAATCCAAGTCATTCTGAAAGAGAGATTATTCAATCGATGATTCATGAAGCTTATAGTACAGTCGGTATTTCGCAGATAGCAGCCTCCATTGCTGAGATGCTTCAAGAATATATTGATACCAATGGAGAAAGTGCAACACTTGCTGGAGCTCAGGAGCTTCTGGATAAACTAAAGAGTGCATGCGAATCAGCAAGATCAAATATTACCGAACTATTAGGCAGTGATAGTCCAGAAGATTTAGCTGAGAAAGCTATACATACGTTACTAGGTAAGCTTCGAGCTCGATTCCGAGACT
>JAJDCF010000099.1 GCA_029260955.1 Patescibacteria group bacterium
AGGACGTAATCAAGTACGTGTGCATGGGGAAGAAGCCAAAGAAGAAGTTGAGAGAAATGAATTGGCTGAAGAAGTTATCAATGCAGTCAAAAAAAGCCCCACACTCCAAGAAACCAAGGCAAGACTAAAAAAATTGCTAAAAGATATACCACCAGAGGAACAAAGAGCAGCACTAAAGTCGATGATTGACGAATTAGATGAAGAAGAGAAACCCTCTGCTCAGAACCTAGCCTCGTAAACGAGAAGCGGAATAATCTCTAGTTATTGCTATTAGCCTTTCAAACTTTTCAACGACAAGCTCAGGGATTGGGCCTTCTTTGATATTAGGAAATTGCCCATCAGTTACACCAAGAAACTCCATAGCTTTGGAACTTAACTTACAGAGGTCAGTTATTACTTGCCCTAAACGAGTCCTTGTATCTTGAGCAACTTCGCCATCGCGAAGGATCTTTTTGTAAGCAGCCAATTCATATCCTGCAGAACTTACATCCCAAAGACCCTCATAATACTTAATATTGATTGCGTTTCCCGATCTACTCATGAAATAAACAGACTTATTGGATATAACCGTAGGACAATAATTTGATCTTGTCAAATGTTTTCTTGATTTTAGCAGAATTTGGCTTATTCATAACGAAAACATAGTGTAGTACTACACAACATAATAGCTATTTTAGCAAGTATAGTAGCTAGATTTTTTCATCGATTTCTGCTATAATATAGGGATTTACTAATTAAAAAATCTTTTCAAAGCGAAAAAATAAGTAAACCAAAAACAAATTTTGTTGTCTGCCGACGTGTATCTGCCGATACGTAAAACAAAAAATAAACACTAATTGCTAACGTGTTATCTGCCGAACCTACCAAATCTGCCGGGATTGGGTTTGCCCTAAAACCTAAACAAGAATTACGCCTACTTGAAAAAATCAAGAGCCTAATAGCTTGGTTTTTGCGTATTTTGGGTTCAAGGTTGTTTTTATATACGCGCGCACGTATAGGCGCTGTTTTTATGCTAGTGCTTCTAAGCATGTTTTTTGCTACAGGAGCCTTGGCCGAGAGCAGCACTAGTTCAAGCTACCGCCTGGACTACTCCAGGTTTACCAACGACTCAGATCGCAAGGTCAGCACAAGCTACCAACTTCTCGACTCAATTTCGGATATCAGCGTTGAAGGCGCTTCGTCCAGCTACAACTTACGGAATGTTTATTCAGCTGGAGTCGGCGGTGCACCTGTTTGTGGAAACGGAATCATCGAAACCGGTGAGCAATGTGAAGGTACAAACTTTAACGGCCTGATGTGTAGCGACTACGGCTTTACCCAAGGAGTACTGCAATGTGTAAGCTGCCAAATCATAACCACAAGCTGTTTCAACGGCGGGGGTGGTGGTGGAGGTGGTGGAGGCTTTGTTTGCGGAAATGGAATACGAGAAGCCGGCGAACAATGTGATGACAACAACCTCTTCAGTGGCGATGGATGTTCATCTGGTTGCCGACTCGAAGAACATCGCTGTGGCAACGGAATCAAGGAAATCGGCGAACAATGTGATGACGGCAATATTAACTACGAAGATGGCTGCACGCCAATGTGTACACTCGAAGTACCTGTCATACTACCGCCAGAACCTGAACCAGAACCTGAGCCAGAGCCACCGCTGATTTTCGAACCTGACTTTGATCCAGACTCTGTTTTTGAATTTGATGAACCGGAGCCAGAACCAGAACCTGAGGTAACTCCAGAACCACCGCTCAGACCAGTCGCACCAGAAGTAGTCGATACCGGAATACTAAGTGCCTATGACTATCACTTTGATAATTACGGACCAGGGACAAAGGTTACTGTGCTAGACGAAACACCATTCGTAGTTACCGAAGCTGAACCAAATACAATTTATGAAATGATCATCTTTGACGAAGATGAGAATGTGATAACCAGACAAGGTGTAAAGAGTACGCCAAATGGAGTTCTGATGTTTGAAGGCATTCCATTCTTGGACTACACAACATATGGCATCGCTCTATTTGATGAAAGCCGTGAGCTGTTCAAGTCATGGACCATCACCATCGAAGATAGAAAGTACCGATTGCATGACAATCTACTTGTGAACGATGAGCTCAGCAGAGAATACATTGCTTTGGGAGTTTTCGAAGAAGTTAATCACTTTTCTGGAAACGGCAAGCCAAATACGACTTACCACGCTTACGTTCAGAGAATCGAAAAACAAGGTAAGAAAGTCAGCGAGATTACACACATAAGTACCAAGGCAAATGAACATGGCGACTACAAGCTAGAACTACCCAAAAACCTCAAAGATGGCTCGTATTTGATGCACGTGGTGCAGGTATACGAAGACGGCAAGGTGCAGAGAAATAAACGCTATGTATTTGATATTCACAATCCTGATAAGCAAAGGAATATTTGGATCTTACTAGCCATTCTGATTATTTTTATAGCTGGACAACAGCTGAGGCAAAGTAAAAAAGATAGAAGCTTCAAGATAAGAAGCCTGCTATCAATTGCACTTGCTATCAGCATGGTTATGCAACAATCAGCTTTTGCCGTAGTGACCACTCCAGCAGTGTTTATTTACGAGGGTAAGCTATTAGATGCTGCAAACAATCCGATTGTCACAGCACAAACATTCAGATTCTCGCTCTGGAGTTCAGATGACCTTGTGGCTGGTGATGTAACCGGTGCAGGAGCCATCAACGCTGCAGCTCCTGCTTATGGTGGTTGGTTTGACACCTTTACCCTCACACCAAACGTAGATGGAACATTCTTTGTAGAACTCGGAAGTGGAACAGCACTACCGGATATGTTACTTAGTACCCACACGAACTTGATGGTGGAAATTAAGACTTCTGGAGCACTGGATACCAGCTACGAACTTATGGACCCAACGGGAGATGCCGGAGTAGATACTGATGATCGCCAGACTGTTGGCTCAACACCTTACACAAACAATGCTGATTACATAGATAATGCAGAAATAGGTACAGCCGCTGGCGACATAGCCACACTTGGAATAGGAGCAATTTGGGATATTGCCTACATGCCTGGTGGATCCAATTCAGACTCATGGACCATTGACGTAGATAACACTGTAGGTGCAGGAAGTACGATCGATATAATCTTTGGAACCTTACTGGCAGAATTCTTGCGATTCGACATTACCAATGACTGGTTCTCGTTTAGCAATGATGTAGATTTTGGGCAAAATGAAATCAAGAATGTGGCCATCGACAATCTGGCTGCAGCACCAGGAACACCCGTTGTCGGTCAGATTTATCACAACACAACAGATAACAACACCTACATTTGGAATGGCACAGCCTGGGAGGACATTACAGACACAGGCGACTTAGATGATGCCTACGACAACGACACCGATAAAAAATTGGATATTGATAATGCATCTGGATTAGAGCTCGAATCAACCGTAGCCGGAGATATTGTGTTCGACCTACAAAGTACTGGTGATTTTGTGATTCAGGATGCCGGCACACCATTTGCCATATTCACGGACGGCGGCTATATGGGAATAGGAAATACAAGTCCTCTGAGCGTATTCCACGTTGATTCAAATGCTGCCAACACAGCAGCCATTGCCACCTTAGAAAACACGGCAGGTGACATTCAATTCTTCCGTAATGACGCAACACCTGAAGGAAGTATAACTGGCTCAATTGGCGACCTTACAATCGACGGCACCAGTGGTAACGCCTACATAAAAAACTCTGGCACAGCCACCAATACCGGATGGCTGCAAATCGGAGGATTAGAAGGAAAAACAGAAGTCTTTCATGCAGAATACGAAGATTCTACTATTCAAGGCGACGGCGCAGATAATAAGGGGCTTTTGAGTTCTTACTTTGCTGATGCCGGCGGTACAAGCAAATACAACTATTACGAATGGACAACCCGAAAGACAGCAATACAAGATGTGGACATAACCATTTCATTTAGACTACCAGAAGATTTTCAGAGCTTTACAGCCACACCGCTCAGCATTTTATACCGAACAAGTGACGCAGTACTGGCAACCAATCAAATTGATGTTGCTCTATATGACACAACCGGAACCGCAGTATCACTAACCGGTGGAACTGATTTGGCAAGCGCAACGTGGGCTACAGCAGGTATTACGTTTGGAGGAGCACCAACATTCACAGCAGGTGATGTAGTAACTCTGGTTATTAAACCTCAAACAATCAACACCGGATACGCACGTGTATCCGATGTGATCTTTAACTATAACGGCACATAACTTTAAAACACCATTGTGAATTCAATGGTGATTCTGACATAGAGAGACTCTCATTCGATCGGCAGACGAGTGAATAGTCACGATCACTCTATCATCGGAATCACCATCGAGTCCACAAGACTCAAATATTATCAACTAACACCTAAGCCTATGTGATCGAATAACTATCACCAACATCCTTCTCCCTTTGCACCCCTAATAAGGCATGCAATGGAAGGAGTGGGATCCTACGCCAATGGGATCTAACGGGGAAGTGAGTTCCACCCCTAAGGACTCAAACACTTTATTAATACTAATTCAATAAAATGAATACCAAATACTCAAGATGGAGAAGTTGGTTGCGTCGCACCACCGGCCTTACGGCTGCTCTGGTGATGGTGCTAAGTCTCTCAGGCAACGCCTTTGCGCGAATCCTGTTTGAAGACGACCAATACTTCAACGTCCAATCGGAGGGTATCATCCTGGATCAAAATAACAACTTAGATGCAGGAACACTCTCTACAAACACCTATACAATGGCCGATGCGGCTTGTTTGAATGGTGAAACCTATACAGCCACCATTAATAGTACGGCTGTAGTTTATACAGCAACCACAGCTAATTGTGCCGGTAATGACGCCGCGGATACCGTTGCTGTATTGCAAGGACTAACTGCTGCAATTGATGCAGATTTTACAGTTGGATACCTTGTAGACGCAGCTTACAGTCTTAACACGGTTACTGTAACAGCAACTGTTGCAGATCCAGCCAATAACTACACAACCACAGCTGGAGACACCTCTACTGCTGGAACACTGGTAGCCACTGGCGCAACCCTAGCAGGTGGTGTAATCGGAGACACTGTTGATTTACAGTTTGGCAATGATACGACTGATGCACTATTCACGTATGACCCAAACAATCAGAATTTAACACTGTCTACACCAGGTGGCACTTTCGATTTCTCTGACGATGATCTAAAGACAACTGGTGGCATAATTATGCAGGGATCAAATGAATTTCACATTCGTGAAGATTCAGACCCGGCCAGTAACGCCACTTGTACGACATTAGATGAAGTGATTATCGATACTACTGATAACGAGCTTCAGATTTGTACAGCAACCGGTTCACCAGGTACCTGGGTAGGAATCAGTGCAGGTTCACTCGGAGGACTAACATCTTCTCAATTCCTAAGAAGCGACACTAGTGATAGCTACACTTCTGGAACTCTTACTTTTGACGCCGGTACTATTCTGGACGTTAATGGTGGAATTGATTTCAGTGGAGCAACTTCATTCCTTTTGTATCAAGGAGCAGCTAATCCTGGAACTTGTACAGAAGGTGAAATGTTCTACAACACAAATACCAACGTCACTAGTATTTGTACCTCCACCAATACGTGGACCGGGCTTTCGTCCGCGGGCACTCCAAACTTTGAGGCTGTTTACGCAGCTGATGGTGACGACACGCTAACTGCATCAGGTGCATTTAACATTAATGCTACGGGTGGTGCTGTTGGAATCGATTCATCCGCTGGCATAAGCATTGGAGCTACCGGTGCAGCATCTGACTTCACCGTAGCTTCTGACGGAGCTGCTGATGATCTTACCTTAGAAGTAACTGGTGCCACTGATTCCAGTGTAGTACTTAGTTCATCTGGTACAGGTACTGATGCAATCGACATTAACGCAACTGCTGGTGACATCGACATTGATGCCACAGGTGACAATGGAATTACCATTGACGCCACAGAGTCATCTAACTTAACAGTAGCTACAGATGCTGCTGCCGAGGATTTGACAATCGCTGTAACAGGCGCCACTGATTCTAGTGTGGTGGTTAATTCATCTGGTACAGGTACTGACGCTGTAGACATCAACGCCACCGCAGGTGGTGTTACCATTGATGCAGCTGGAGCTTTAAGCTTCCAGGGTGCTGCAAACTCTGACATTACCACCACTGGTACGAGCGATATTTCGATCAATGCTGGTGATGATTTGTTTTTCGATGATGCACAGCTATCCGGTATCGTACAATTGAGCGTTACCGACTCAGACTGGGCAGCAACTTTTGCTACCGATGGTATTATCGACAATATCAACTCATTCACCCTTAACACAGCTGGTAATGGCGCAAGTAATGTGGGCATCCAGGACGCAAGTTCATGGTTTACCGGTACTGAAATCGAAACAGCTTTGAATGAAATTGAAGCCTTGTTCGGTTCAACTACATCTAGCACTTTCAACTTCACAGAAGACAATGTTTTAGCTGACGATGATTCTGTTTACACAGCGTTAAACAAGCTCGACCTTAAATGGGGTGACCTTGGAAACACTGCTAACGGTGAAGGCGCTTCACTTGTAGGAATTGAAGATTCTGGTGGATACACTACTGAAACTACAGTAGAGGGTGCTTTGCAGGAACTTTACGGTGACATTGGAAAGAACTTCGAAGACCTAACATTCTACCCTGAATACCCGGATGCAGTAGTTCACGCAGACGGTTCGAACAACCGAGGTCTACTTGAAGGTCTCTATGACACTGGTGAGGAATCTGGTTATTATAACTGGACATCTCGTAGGGCAACGACTCAGGATATCGACATCCGATTCGCCTTCCCTCTTCCAACTGACTTTAACGCAACAGGTGACTTCACCTTCCGTTATCGTACTGGATCAGTCACAGAAGCCGACAACGATGTAGAAGTAAGACTGTACAATGTAACCAATACACAAGAGTGCGGCAATGACCTAACTAATGGTACCGCTGGTACCTGGGCCACTGCTACTATCAGTGCAGCCACCATCAACGCAGGTTGTACGGGTGGTACAGCATTGAATGCAGGAGACATTGTAGAAGTGCAAATCAAACTTTTAGACAATGTAGGTGCACCAGACTACGCTGACGTCGGAAAACTTATTTGGAATTATACTAAATAATCTTTGATGTTGGTGATAGTTTACTCGTTTAAACAATTGGCTTAATAGTGCCTTCCCCCCTTGTTCTTATGAATAAGGGGGGAAGCACCTGAAATTAGCCTAAATCACTACATTCGAGAAAATTGAATTTGTTTCGAATTGAGTGACAACACTAATTTTAGAAAAATCGCTATAAAAAGCGGAAATCTCAATTGACATATGAGGGCTATTGAGATATACAATTAGGTATATAAAAAATAAAAATAAATAAAAATGCCTAAAAAGAACAATAAAACATATCTAGCAACACTATTTGCAATTGTACTGATGATTAGTGGTGGCTTTTATGCTAACAACGCTTTAGGTGTAGTTGGCGAACTTGATGCGGATAGTGACGGTGTAATTGATTCATTGGATAACTGTCCGAATACACCCAATGCAGACCAGGCAGATTCCAATTCAAACGGAATCGGTGACGCCTGTGAGGCCGGCCCTACCTGTACCGACAGCGATAGTGACACCTTTTCAACAGAGGGGGGTGCATGTGGAACGGTAGACTGTAATGACGGAAACGCTACCATTTACCCAGGGGCGGCTTTGGCATGCGTATTAAACGATGTTGACTACAACTGTGATGGGGTAGTGGACTGTCCTGCCGGCCCTACCTGTACCGATGCAGACGGAGATACATATTCAGCAGAAGGTGGTGCATGTGGCACAGCAGACTGTAACGATGGAGATGCCACAATTTACCCAACAGCACCTCTTTTATGTACTCAGAGCGACGTAGATTACAACTGTGACGCAGTACTTGATTGCGTAACCGTGCTAATTTGTACAGATAACGACTTTGATTTTTATTCCTTAGAAGGAGGCGATTGTGGTCCAATTGACTGTAACGACACGAATGCTGCAATATTTCCGGGTACAGAAGAAATATGTAACGGAGCTGACAACAACTGTGATGGTGTAATCGACTGTCAAGCTGGTGGTGCATGCACGGACAATGACTCTGATTTCTTTTCTGCAGAAGGTGGTGCATGTGGCCCAATAGATTGTAATGACAATGATGCGAATATATTCCCAGATGCCGAACAAGTTTGTAATGGATTAGACAATGACTGTGATGGAATACTGGATTGTGCAGTCGATCTAGGATGTACCGATGTTGATGGCGACAATTACTACAATGAAGGTGGAATTTGTGGTCAAATTGACTGTAATGACGCAGCCATAGGCATTTTCCCAGGAGCAAATCAAATATGTAATGGATTAGACAATGACTGTGATGGTGCAATCGACTGCCCTGGCTCAGTTGGTACTGGTGGTGGTGGTGGCTGCGGATGTGCAGGTAAAGTGGATGATTTAACACTTCAGTACAATGGGGCTTCATCCGCAACAATTACTGTTGTTATGAAGAAGGATGATATTGAAGTATTTAATGGAGTAGTTGCATCCAACGGCCAATTTAGTTTTCAAGGTGCTGACAACAATGGAACATTCGGCTCCAAGATTTTCATATACGTTAATGGTGTACTAAACGGTTCTTATCACACCAGCTGCTCCGAATCAATTGGCGCCGGAACAACTGCTGGCGATTTTACAGTTGTAACAGGTGGCAGTAGGAACTTGGAGCAGGGTCTTTGCCCATTTACAGGTCCTCAGCCAACGGATGATGACGATGATGATTATGACGATGACGGAATCAACAATTGTGATGATGACGATGATGATAACGACGGAATTACCGATGATATTGATGATGATGATGACAACGACGGAATTACCGATGATATTGATATAGACGATGACAATGATGGAATCGAAGATGATGAAGAGGAAGAATGTGATCAAGATGATGGAGGCAATATATATGCCTTCCGTGGAGACAATCATGATGACTTCTGGATGTACGATGTTTCTGCTGACCAATGGACCAGCAAACAGGATGCACCAAATAATGTAAAACATGGTGGATCACTTGTTAGTGTCGGTGGTGACATCTACGCCTTCCGTGGAGACAACAAAGATGACTTCTGGATGTACGATGTTTCTGCTGACCAATGGAGCTCAATGGAGGATGCACCTGAAAAAGTAAAAGACGGAGCGGCTCTTGTAGAAGTTAGCGGTGACCTCTATGCCTTCCGCGGGAACAACAAAGATGACTTCTGGATGTACGATGTTTCTGCTGACCAATGGAGCTCAATGGAGGATGCACCTGAGAAAGTAAATGCAGGGGGAGCCATGACTAATGTAAGCGGTGACATTTATGCCTTCCGTGGTTTCAACAAAGATGACTTCTGGATGTACGATGTTTCTGCTGACCAATGGAGCTCAATGGAGGATACTCCAGATAATGTGCAGCATGGTGGGTCTCTTGTTGGTGTTGGCGTGGATATATACGCCTTCAGAGGTGATAACCATAAAGACTTCTGGAAGTACACTGTTTCGTCAGATCAGTGGTCTGACATGGAGGATGCCCCCGAGAATGTAAAACATGGAGGCGCATTAGTGAATGCAGGTGGTGGTGAAGAAGTAGCAGGAGGAGAAGGAGATGATGGTGAAGAAGGAGATGGAGATGATGATTTTGACAATGATGGAATTAGTGATTGTGAGGATGACGATGATGACAACGATGGCATTGCTGACGATGAGGATGACGATGATGACAATGATGGTGTTGATGACGATGAGGAATCAGCATGTCAAACTCATTCACATGACGATAATCATACTGATTCTGTCACTAATTCTGAAGGCGAAGAAGAAGAGCTAACCTCAGAAGAATTCGATGAAGAGGTTGAAGAAGAATTCGATGAAAATCCATTCTCTGACACTGATTTAGATGAGTTAGAAGGCATGGCTGCAGCCGAGTTATATAACAGAGGGGCTATTACAGGAATTAACGGCAAATTTATGGGCAACAATAAAACAACCCGTGCCGAAGCTATTAAAATGACCCTTGAAGTTCGATTTGATGAAATACCGACAGTCGATTATGTCGACGACTATTCTGACGTTCAAGATGGCCAATGGTATACAAACTATATTCTTGTAGCTTCACAACTAAATATAGTAGAAGGATATGATAATGGCACCTTCAGGCCAAATAACAACATAAACACAGCCGAATTCCTTAAGGTACTAAGCCTTACTTTTGACCTAGAAAGAGACTTGGATTACGACTACGAAGATGTAGATGAGGATGCATGGTACGCAACATATGCTGGAGTAGCAAACACATTTGGACTCTTCCCTGGTAGGGATGATGAACTCGATCCTGAAGATGATTTAACTCGAACTGAAATAGTGATTGCGGTTTATAACTACCTGGTTAACCGCTAGACCAAATTAATCATTAAAAAACCCCAGTCATCAAATTGGGGTTTTTTGTTATAAAATGAATCATTTAAGTCATCTTGTCTTAACACTAAAACCTGCCATAACCACCCCCTTATCCCTTAACTTTTTGGCTAATTTATGCTAAAATATAGAGATTAAATTAAATAGTTAATTCACTTGGGAAACAGAATAAAGAGCATCATCGGAAAACTGCTAACTTTAGTGCTTCTTCTGAGCGTCAGCCAACCTGCTCACGCACGCCTTCTTTTTGTAGACGATGTATTCGTTAATGACTCAGAAACCTATGAAATTGGTAGTAACGACGATGCAGCAACCACCCCACTTACACTGCAATTTGGTGGAACGAATGGCGAAACCCTCACATGGGATAATTCTAATTCGTGGTTTGATATAAGTGATGATTTCAGCCTTGAGCAAAATCAGCTTAAAAATGTAGCAATAGATAACCTAGCCTCTGCACCCCTTACACCTGTTGCTGGACAAATTTACCATGACACTGGAGATACAAACACCTACATTTATACAGGAGCCATTTGGGAGGATATAACGCCCATAGCCAGTAGCACAAATACTAAAGTAATTACTGTTGGAACGGGGCTCGACTATACAACCATTGCTGCAGGAGCCACTTATTTAAACACGCTTTCAGGAGGTATTATATTGCTTTCAGCCGAAACTCACGCAGTATCTGCCGCAGTAGACCTAACAAATATCTGGATGATAGGTAAAGATGCCACAAAAACGACTATTCAGATCTCCGGCTCCGGACAAATGGACTCATTCGACACAAAGTTCACTGGCTTAACCATGGATATTAATGCCATCACAGATACTATGGCGATTGATGTGCAATCTGGTTCTAGCTCGCTTCATTTTGCTCAAGTAGATTTCGATATATTAGACTCTGGCGACTCACTTATAGACAGTAATGCCGTTTCAGCACCTACTTCATCACTAACCTTCATTGGATGTAATGAAACAGCGGGTTCGGGAACAATTCTAAAAACAATAGCCACAGGTAACCTAAACGCATCTTCTACAATTTTTATATCCAGCGCACGAGGTAATAATTTGCTCCTAATGGATGACTGGGGCGTAACCATTGAAGGAGCAGGTAACGTATATACAACAGGAACCATTACCACCGTTCCAGCTAACACCATATTTGTGTATCCGGGTATGTACCTACAAGGTGCAGTAAATAGTTTGCCAAGTGGCGGATCTATAACAATTTTGCCGGGAACTCATAGTATTACAGCCCCAATAGTAATAACCAACGACAACATAGAGATTGCCGGCTATGGAGACTCCTCAGTTATTTCGGCCAGCGGATTTACAGGTGGCGACACAGTAGCAGCTATACAAATTGGCGCTGCTGATGGAACAGCCCCTGTCAACGGAGTTGCCATTCGGGATCTCAAGGTAGAGGTAACAGGTACAGGAGGATCAGACATTCATGGAATCCGTGCTGCAGGTGGCTCAGACAACATACTAGATCACATAACGGTACAAAAAGTATCTGGTACATCTGGTACAGGAGCCACCGCAAGAATGGGTATTCAATTTATTGATGGAACAGCCACCCAATTAACAAGGCCTGTAATTACAAATAGTGTCATATTGGGTAATGGGGGTAGTAATTATTTTACTGATGGCATTCATTTAACTTCCGATGGAACATTCACTGGAGTCTGGGGGAACGACCAGGGAGTACTAAACGCTCTTATAGAAGGAAATGTGGTGGACTACGTAAGGGAAACAACTTACGTATTTGTGGGGGTAGATGACAGCTCGCTTTTTAACAATCGGTCATCGCGTATGGGAGCAGGGGGCGGAACAGCCTATGGTGTTTTTATGGGCAACGCAACCAACGTTAACATGTCGGGCAATGTATTTGTAGGATCTCTTTCAACCACTTCGATCGCTGTAGGAATTGAGCCATTTAACCCAGGAGTATTGAAGGAAGTTACCGACTCACTGTTTAATAACAATGTAATTGATGGAGAAGGAGCAAGTGGCCTTGGCTTTGCAGTTGGCTTTCAGATTGGTAATGCAACGAATGCTGGAGTTCACCGTAATTCATTCCAAAACAACACAATTCGGGGCGCTTCTGTAGCTACGACAACTGCGATAACAGTACGTGGAAATGCTGACACAAACACATTTTCGAACAACGATATTTATGGTGGTTCAAACGCTTGGGACACGGGTGTTCATCTGCAAGCCTCCACTCAAGATGGCAACTTGGTTCGTGGAAATCGATACACAAATGTCACCACATGGCTAACAGATGTGGGAACCGCAACTAAAAATGGAGTATCTCAGCATCGCGCAACCACCGACCCAACTATAAACGATGATATAGGCGATGGTTATGGCATTGGAACAATCTGGATTAATACATCCACCGATGAAAGCTTTATTATGGCAGCCAGTGGTTTGGGTGCAGCAGTCTGGAACCATATAGTTAATGACGGTACTTACGGTACAATATTCACACTAGACGAAGATAATGCAGGCGCTGGAGTAAACCTAGATCTTGTGGCAAATCAGGGGTCTGGGAATGATGGCACTATTCGCTACAATGCAGCAAATACCAGATGGGAAATAAGTAACAATGGCTCCGCGACATTCAATGCTATTCAAGGAGCAAATATATTCTTTGGCTACGATGCAACAGGTGGTCAGACAATCAACGCAACAGAGATCACTATAAATATAGATACAACGGATTTCGCCGATGCCAACTATTCACTTGCCACAGACCAGGTAACCATTAATGAAACGGGCGTTTACCAAATCACCCTAGATGTAGGTGCTGAAACCACTAATTTAGGAGGTAGTACAGTTGCAGGATGGATAATAAAATTACAAGAAAATGTTGGAGCTGGCTTTGTAGACATAGCAAACTCAGTTACCGGATGTATTGCGATAGAGCTATCTAATACCTATAGTTGTAATCTAACTATAGCAAGAAGCTTTGCAGCAACCGATATCATTCGCGTACGAGCAGATCGCGTTAATGGCACGACCAACTTCCGCACCTTGGCTGACAACACTCGGCTTATTATTGAAAAAATTCGATAACGCGTTACCTGGTAATTTCGATAGTAGGAGCAGTTCCTGAGCCACCAGCCCCCTCCCCCTCTGCACCACAAGCCCGAACGGTAACTGCACCATTCGAGTCCATTTTTAGTCCATAGCTAGTCACAGCATCGGTTCCTGTTTTTGGGTCTAACGGCACTTTAGCCAAGTAATTTGACCCAAATTGAGATAAATCAACACAGGCTGAATTTGTTGTAACACCCGTTCCACAGGCAATATCGCAATCAAATACACCATCTCCAGCCAAATACCACGTATCAGCAACCATACTGGAAACTTCATTGTGATGAGTGCCATCATTGTCCACCTGGTATTTTCGAATTGCATCTAAAATAGTTGAAACATCGCTTTGTCTGCGAGAATTACGGGTTTCGTTCAAGCGACGAGCAGGGTCAATCGCCACAAAAATAGCCCCAGCTAGAATAGCTATAATGGCAATAACAATGATTAGCTCCACAAGTGTAAAACCGGATTTCCTGTTGTTCATTTTATAAAATTTGGCAAAGCAATTGATCGCTACCTTGTAATTGAAATTGTAGGCGCTGACCCGGCACCACCTGGCCCTTCTCCTTCAGCATTACAGGCCTGAATGGTAATTGCACCATTACTATCCCTTTCAATCGCATAAGCAGTCTTTGCACTGGTTCCACCGTTAGGGTCTAAAGGAACAACCGCTAAATAGTTAGTGCCAATATTAGATAAATCGACACACCCTGTCTGCGTCGTATTCAGGCCACAAGTAACACCACAGCCACTCGATGCCGTACCAAGCTGGTAATAAGTATCGGCCGCCATACTGACCACGGTAGCGTAGTGAACACCGGCATTATCTCCCTGGTACTTTTTGATGGCATCCAAAATAGTAGCAACATCACTGTTACGACGAGCATTACGCGTTTCGTTCAAACGACGAGCAGGGTCAATAGCAACAAAAATAGCCCCAGCTAGAATAGCTATAATGGCAATAACAATGATTAGCTCCACAAGTGTGAATCCTGCCTGCCGGTTTGCACGTTCTTTTTGTATTTTCTTTCTCATTGCTTATGTTTTACGCCCAATTCGTGATAATACTAACTTTTTTTTGCAAAAATATACAGACAAAAATTTAACGAACCACCTTAATCTCGGGAGGTGTTCCACCTCCACCTGCGCCCTCACCCTCAGGTTGACATGCGCCAACTGTAACTGCGCCATTCACATCTTTAATTATATAATAGTCAGTAAAATCACCATCTCCCGTCTTAGGATCAATAGGAATCTCATTTAGATAATTCGAACCTATATCTCTTAAATCAACACAATCTGTACTGCCAGTAATTCCACTACCCACAAGATCGGCACAAGTCGTATCGCAAAAAATTACATCTCGATCAATCAAATGATAGTCATCCTCAATCGCATTTTCTACTTCGAGATAATGCTCTCCGTCGTTATCTACTTGATATTTGCGAATCGCATCTACGATAGTACCCACATCTGATAAACGTCGCGCGTTACGTGTTTCGTGTAAGCGACGGGCAGGGTCGATGGCAACGAAAATAGCCCCAGCTAAAATAGCGATAATGGCGATAACTATGATCAACTCCACAAGCGTGAAGCCACTAACTCCTTTTTCACTCATCTTTTGACTGTTTGGGCTTAGAATTCACGTCTTCATCAGGGGTCACAACATCGAATATGCCAAACAGAGTAGTCTTATCAAATTCATAAGGAATTAATTTGGACAATGCAGCATGCTTTGCATCAATAAAAATCACGGAGTTATCCGCCGATTTAAAACTTTTTTCAATATTCTTCTGATTTTCATCCGTAAAACCAATGAAATAAAGAGATTTCATCTCACTTTCAAATTGATCTGCAAATGCTCTTTGAGCCTTGTCGAATTCAGCAAGGCAAACATCACAATTCATAAGGCCATTATCATCAAATTGACCCAAAAGATAACTGTCATATAGCAAGCCATTACGAAAAAGTGAAAGATATATTTTCTCCTTATGACTAGAGAAAAGTGCGGCATCTTCCAACACTGAAACCTCATTTAAAGCCAAATGACTAATCGGTTCAGGAATGAATTCAATTGAGTCAATGCCTAACTCTTTGCACACTTTAATGAGTCGCTGCTGCCATTTCTTCGGAAAAGCATAAGCTGCATAGCTGATTTTGTGCTCCTTCTCAGTCATAGCAAAGTCCAAAATCAAATCGTCGATTGAAATGGGACAATGCCCCCCAACTGTCGCCAAGATTGACTCTTTAAGTGAAGACTCTGAAGCCTTATGAGAAAAATCTTCAACAAAAGTATAAAGCAGATGATATGGAATGTTCATATACAGCTTTTTTGTTCGAATAGCCTTAGGTTGAGCCTGAGCAAAAAGCTCAGTCAAAACACTCTTAAAATCATCCATGCTTATTATTTCCCCTTTGTTCATTGTGCCTTGGATAAGAGAAAGCTCGTTGAATGCCACCATGGTGAGATCCCCGTTTTTCAAATCAAACTGCAATACCTGTAAAGCATCATCGTGCAAAACAAGAATGGTTTTTGCCGTTTGTTTTAAAAAAGAAAATAAACCCAAAAGAAATTTTTTAATAACTAAAATCAAGTATAGCAAATGAAGGAAGAACCTGAATTTGCACGGTAAAATTATGAACATAATCACCATCCACACCAGCCAACTCAACTGTGCGCTCATTACCTGAGCCATTCACGATCACATTGCAACTCAGCTCATCAACAGTATAAACATCACCAGTATAATCATTATCACGACTCAATTGAATCAATGCCTCCTCAAGGCAACCCTCTGCCTTAATAAAGGTAATTTCAGACTGAGTTCTATGAAAAGTATTATTCCTACTGGATATTCCTAGCAAGGTCATAGATACAATAATCAAAGTTATTACTGATCCAAAGACAATAATAGTAGTCAATGCAATCGCGCCCTTTCTTTTTGCTTGGAAATTAAAAATAAGAAGTCATTAAATATTAAGATTCTTTTCGAACAGAAATACTGGTTCTTGTTGAAAGAGTATTGTCAAAATTAAGGTCATTATCTGGATTGATACTGGAAATATCCAATTCAATTTGAACCATCTCAGGATTACCACCCTGAGTTATATCTGTCACTACAAAATTGGTCACATTAACATGATCTGAAGTTATATCGACAGCTGGATTGCCCCCTTGAGTCAGGCGCAATTTGCGAATACTAACAGAACGACCACCAGTATTTACATTCTTCGTGTAGGTGTCGAAGGTCATAACTGTACTATCATTTACGACAAGCTTGCCAGGGTGCGAACCATAAACTGAATCAGTGTGCAGAGATTCCCCTTCTCGCATAACAGAGGTAGCAAGTTGCAAAACCTGCGAGGAATTCTCAGTAACCTCATTTGCAATCTGCAAGCGACTTCCTGAAAGCTGAATCCTCCAAAAAAGACTCAAAGTGATCGTAAAAAGAATCGAGAAAATAGCTATGTATATGATCATTTCGACCAATGTAAAACCACTGTTTTTAGGAAATTTAGATTTCAAATTGTTTATTATTATTCAGGTGGTGGCTCAGGTGGTGGGGTTGGCCATACAGCCGGATTAACATAGTTTGTTACGTAATTATCCATTTGCAATGTCCTAGCCTGAGAATCAGAAGGTGTCCAAGAAAGATCAATGGTAACCTGTTTTATATCTGGATCAACATCAGCGCTACTAGTAACAATATTCCCTGAATTATCTCGCAAAACATCTGCTACTGTTACCACCCTGGTAAAACCATTGTAAGTATCTGAACTTCCGACAAACTCCCAATAACCATTGGTATCACTAAAGCCATGGGTGCCATTCGTAAGGCTAGACCAATTGTTGTTTCGAATTGATTTAACTGCCTCCCAACTCTCGACCAACAAAGCGTTAGCACTTACTGCTTTGGCATTTTCTAGGCTAGTCAAATAACCCCCAATTGCTGTTCCAGATAAGCCAGCAGCAAAAATCATAAACAAAGCAATGGCCACTATTAGCTCTAGAAGCGTAAAACCCTCTGTTTTATTTTGCTTAAGATTCATAAGAATTAAGAACTATAATCAACCAAGCCCAACGCGTTAATAGTAATGGTGTATGTTAAATCTTCTGCCGTCATAACCAAATTACCGATAGAAGAAGGTGTGCCATCAGATTTACTGAAAACAATCTCTCTTGGACCTCCAAAATTTAGCTGACTAAAGGTGAGTGAATTCGGAAATTCAAAAACAAGATCAAAGGCTGTGTCTCTTCCACCATAACTACTACCCTGAAAGAATGTATACCCATGTAATACAGATAAATCATCAAAATATAAACCCCATGAGGCATCATTCTTTTGAATAACTGAATTCGATCTGGCCTCACGAAGATTTTGAACAATCTGATAACCGTTGTACTTAAGATTATTTCGTCCAATCAAATTACCGAAGGCTACGGCTGCCATGGCAAAAGTTAAGCTCAGGACTACAATAACCAGAATGAGCTCAATCAGTGTAAAACCCTCTGTTTTGCCTATTCTTTTTTTCATCTATCTGATGCTTCCGGATATTGAATAAATTGGCCCCAGAATAGAAATGGCTACAAAGCCAACAATCAAACCCACAAAAATAAGTAGAAGTGGTTCCAAGGCAGTCATTAAATTCTTGGTTTGATTATCAACCTCGCGCTCATATGAATCAGAAATATTGTTAAATGACTCTTCAAAAGATGCTGTTCTCTCACCAAGTGCCAACATTCGCAAAAATAGACTGTCAAAGAGCCCCGGGTAATCTTGCAGGGAATCTGAAAGGGTCTCCCCCTTAGAAATAAGAGGTATAATTGAGCGCATAGCTCTGCGGTAATATATGTTAGTCATAACACCTTCCGCATATTCCAAGCTTTGGTCGATGGTCACTCCACTTTTCAAAAGTGAGTACATGACCCTTGCAAAGTGAGCCATAATTATTTTTTTATACAGTTTTCCAAAAATAGGAATATGGAGCAAAACCCAATGGGTCAAAGGGCGAGAAAACTTTCTTCTTACAAACCAAGTAAAGGAAGCAATAAACAAAACCATTCCCCAAAAGATTTCTTTGCCATACTCCTTAAATGACTGCGCAAACCAAAGAAGAATCTTGGTAGACATGGGTAATTCTGTCTTTAAACTCTGAAAAAGTGGCAACAGATTCGGCAACACAAAGAATGAAACCGACAGCCCTAAGCCAATTATTGCGATAAAAACAAATGTTGGATAAGTGAGTGCAGCCCGTAATTTTTGGCTAAACTCGGCTTCCCTTTTCAGGGAATCATGAAGCTCTAACAGACTTTCTTCCAGCGATGCTGAAAGCTCACCGGTTTTGATAATATTCAAAAAGAAAATCGAAAAGTACTTTGGATATTTTGAAAAAGCTTCAAAAAGGTAAGCACCATTATTTACCATTCCAACGACATCGGTTAGAACTTGTTTCATTCGACCACTAGACTGAGACAAAGCTAGCTGCAGCGTATCTGTAATGCTGTATCCAGCCTTAATACCCGCATGAAGCTGTTCCACCAGCAAAAGACGCTCCTTGAAACTTATACCTCCAATAATAATTTCTTTACTGCCTAGTTTTCCAGTTTGTTTATTAAGCACGAAAAATTTTATTGATTTATCACTCGGAAAAATTCGTTGAGCGTTGTTTTTCCTTCAAAAACTTTGTTTAAGCCATCTTCTAAGATCGTTACCATTCCATTAGCTACAGCCGCTTTCTCAATCGCTTCCTGCGAAGCCTCAGCTACAATTAAATCCCTAAGGGCCTTATTGATTTCCATGACTTCCGCAACTACTGTTCTTCCTTTATAGCCAGAGCCTCCACACTCTTTACACCCCTTCCCTTTGAAGAGTCTTAAAGTAGATCCACCCTCCGAAAAGAAACGCTTCCTAAATATATCGAGTTTCTCTTTTGTATTGATAAACGTACTTTCAATTTCCTTGAGCTCTTTCTCGGTGAGCTGATAGGTCACCCTACATGCATTACATATCATTCTGGTAAGTCGCTGCGCAACAATCAAATTTAACGTAGAAACAATTGAATAGGGGTCCAAACCCATCTGAATTAAACGCAAAGGAGCCAAAGCTGCGCTACTAGTATGTAAGGTAGAAAAAATCAAATGACCAGTAAGGGCGGCATGAGCAGAAATTTTAGCTGTATCTAAATCACGAATTTCACCAATCATAATAATGTCAGGATCCTGACGCAAAAGTGACCTCAGGCCATCGGCAAAATTAAGATTAGTTTTTGGATTAACCTGAACCTGATTGAGCCCAAAAAGACCGTATTCAATAGGATCTTCAATGGTTGAAATATTTACATGCTCTTTATTTAAACTCGTTAACAAAGAGTATAGAGTAGTCGTTTTACCGCTACCTGTTGGCCCTGTAACCAAATTCATTCCCTGAGTTTTTTGGATGTTCTTTTGAATGACTTCGATATCTTTTGCGCTGTATCCTAATTCTTCCAGTGTCATTTCTTGAGACTCTGAACTCAGAAGGCGCAGAACCATTTTTTCGCCGTAATACGAGGGTAGAATAGATACACGAAAGTTAATTACACTATTGTCATACGTGACCTTAAAACGCCCATCTTGTGATGAGCTATGCTCGTCTGTGCGCAACTTAGAAAGCACCTTAACATGATTGACCATGGTTTCAAGAAAGTTCATCGGAAGTTTAGCGACATTCCCCAAAACCCCATCGATACGCAATCTAATTCGAATCTCGTCTTCAAATGGTTCAATATGAATATCTGACGCTTTTCTGTAATAAGCCATCAAGACTATCGTATCGAAAATGGTCGAAATATTATTCAAGGTATCCAACTTGCCTATATCTACAGTCGCTCGCTCAATCAGGTGCTGAAAGCCACTTAGGCTATCTTGACGATATATACGTTGTGCTTCCCTAATTTCTCCGGGGGTACTGTACATCGCAATCGCTTTCTTGCCGGTCTTCTTTTCGAACAAATGCAAAAAATGTAGATCAATGGGGTTGATCATGGCTAAATAAATCCCATTTTCATCCTCTTGATAGGCAAGTACACCTTCGTTTTTCGAAACCTCCTCTGGAATTAAAAGGGTAATATCCGAGGAAGCTCTGGTATTTTTGAGGTTAACATAAGAAGTTTCAAAGAAATCCGCTACAACTCTTCCCACCTCAAAAAACTTCATAATATCCAAATGCACAATGGCATCAATGATGTTCTCGCCCTGCTTCTGATTAAGATCAAGTATTTGCTTATTCTGATCGGCAGTAAGAAGGCCTAATCCCTCAAGATGAGTTAGAATCTTCTTATTAAGATCTGAATCATAATGAGAACTTTCGTCACCAAATCGCCTGACAGTCCACGTAGGATCTTCGCTCTCTTCTGATTCAATCTCACTTCCTTCTTCCACTTTCTTCTCTATGCCTTTGTCATCTTCACTAACTTCTTGTTTATCAAGCTTCTTCACATCAGTGCTATCCGCTTTCGCATCATCCTCTAGACCCTTGTCCTCAAGAGGCTTAGCCTTAAACAAAGAAGCTTCCTTTTTGACCCTCTGTTTTTTAGAAGTTGCCCCTTTCTTCTGCGTCTTCTTTGAAGGCTTAGGCATAATTGGGATTTCTTTATAATTAAATCCCTATATTATAGCATAAACAAGCACAAAAATAAAGGTTTTATAGCTTAGAAAAGGCAATTCTACCTATTTGACTATTTAGTCCTCAGCTCCATCTACCTGTACCAAGATTTCACGAGCTCTTTCTTTGATGTGTTTTGCAATAGGCTGGGTCGCATTATTGGCTTCCCAAGCCTCAGTTGCCTTATCAATTGCATCGTTTGCTACCTTAGCTGCAGCTTCATTGTCTCCTTTAATACCAAGAACAAAGGAATCAACTAACCAATCATAAGCCCTGGCAATCTTGGCAGCGCCTAGAACAACATTGTTATCAGGCATATTTTTGTAAGCCTGCTGAGTCAAATCAACGGCAAGATCGGAAGAGTTCTTAGCATAAGCCACTATATTTGCCGCTATATATACTTCAATTTGAGCCATTTCTGCTTCAGCCCTGCTTAACAAAAATTGCGTATCCTTGCCATTCAAAATAATGGAAAGTAAATACATCATATCCATCACCTCACCGCGAGTCAGGGGTTTGGCGGCATCTACATTCCCGTCAGCATCACGAGCAGCTATGCCAAGCACTACTGCGTAATTTACATAGTTCGCGTACCAAGCATCTAAAGGAATATTTGGTGCCACTTCTTTACCCTCGAATGCGGACACATCTATGTTATTTGCAACAAGCAGCATTTTAAGGAACTCCGCCGTATTAACCTGACGTCCTGGAGTAAAAGTACCATCGTCATCATTTCCCTCTACAAAGCCAAGCGCTCGTGCCTTCATCACGAACGGAGCAAACCAATCCCCTTCTGCGACATCCGGAAAATGCTCACCAAAAACCTCATCAGACTCAATATCGGACCCCTTAAGAATGATCTTAAGAACTTCCGCTCTGTTAATTGCACTTTCAGGCTTAAAAGTCCCATCAGCATAGCCTCCTATAACACCTTTTTGGCTCAAATAGGTAATAGCTGTGTAATTAGGATGTGTTCGATTAACATCACTAAAGCCTGTACTGATTATTTGGCTACCAGATGAAGTTGAAGCTACTGTTTCAGCTGAAGCCAAAGGTGCACCAACGCCAAAGAAGATAAGCACCGCAAGTAGAGAGCTAATCTTTTTTAAATAAGCTATTTTTCGCTTCTTAGTAATCATTTTTATTTTTTTTATTTTGTGGAAAAAGCATAGCACTTTTACCTAGTTATCGCAAGTTCTATCGTCTGTTGTAGCGAGCCAAGTGAGCAAATGCCTTATTGGCAGCTGCCATTCTGTGAACATCCTCACGCTTCTTGAAGGCAGCACCAGAATCCTTGCTAGCTTCCAAAAGCTCAGCAGATAGTTTTTCAGCCATGGTTTTACCCTTTTTAGAACGACAAGCACCGATGATCCATCGAATAGAAAGAGCAAGCTGACGTTTTGGCTTAACCTCCACAGGAATTTGGTAAATACTACCACCCACACGCTTGGCACGAACTTCCATGTTAGGCATAACATTAAGAACCGCCTTCTCAAAGATCTCTTCTGGGGTTTTGATTCCCTGATCACGCATGATCTTCATGGCATTACTGAAAATAGTTCTAGAAATTGATTTTTTACCACCATGCATCATGCAGTTGATAAACTTTTCTTGGATCGCAGTGGATCCCTCTGGAATGTATATAACTTTAGCTTTACTCATTATTTAGAATTTGGAAATTATGACTTCGGTTTCTTAGCTCCATAACGACTACGCCCCTGCCTGCGGTCCTGAACACCCTGACAATCAAGGACACCACGTACAATATGATAAGGCACACCAGGCAGATCCTTAACTCTTCCACCATAGATAGTAACCACTGAGTGCTCCTGAAGATTGTGACCCTCACCCATGATGTAAGCATTTACCTCTTTACCATTGGTTAGGCGTACACGAGCAATTTTACGCAAAGCCGAATTAGGCTTTTTGGGGGTAATAGTGGTTACCTTAACGCAAACACCACGCTTTTGAGGAGCACCTTTTTTCAAGGTTACAGCCTTACCCTTAAGAGAATTAAAGGTATACTGCAACGCTGGAGCCTTGCTCTTCTTTTTTTGGTTACGCCTTGATTTGCGAACTAACTGATTGATTGTTGGCATAGAAATTGAAGTCTTAAAAAACTATTAAATGGCTTTATTCTGCGTTTTTCTTTTCGTAATTAGCCTTGAAAATATGGCCAGCGGGAATGAGTTTACCAATAATTACATTTTCTTTCAAGCCCTTTAGATGATCGATCTTTCGTGTAGTCGCAGCCTCTACAAGCACACGAATGGTTTCTTGAAAGGAAGCGGCAGAAAGCCAGCTATTTGTAGTGATGGCAACACGCGAGATGCCCAGTAGCAAGCGGTCTCCATGGGCAATTTCTTTTTTGGCCTTCTTGAGAACATCATTGGCATTTCCAAACTGCTCGGCATTTACTAACTCACCAGGAAGGAAGTCAGAATCACCAGGATTGACGATACGAACCTTAGAGAACATCTGCTTCACGATAATTTCAATGTGCTTATCGTTAATTGTTTGCCCCTGAGACGCATAAATATGCTGCACCTCGGTCATAATATACTTTTGGGACGTATATGCATCTGTTGACTCCATCAGCTCTCTGATGTTCAAATGCCCCCTATTAATTGGTGTACCCTTAGCAACCAGGTCATTATTTTTGATCAGAAGTTTCTCCTTAGCACCAAAGCTGTATGCTTTTTCATGTTTTTCGGTATGCTTGGTAATAATTACAGAAGGTGTCACCTTTATCACTACACCCTCATCAGTTGCCTTCATAGAGTGCTTCTCCGTCTTTGAACGAGCAATGATTTGCTTCAACTTGATTGTATCCCCCTTCTTCACGACTGGTGCAAAGTCAGGTGGAACAGGATAACTGTCTTCACCAAGTTCCTGAGCAGTCAAAATCAGTTCAGTTTGGCCTTTTTGAGTCTTAATGGTAGCTTTTCCGGAAATCTCCGCAAGAACCGCAGCGCCTTTAGGATTTCGGGCTTCAAATAGCTCTTCTACACGGGTAAGACCCTGAGTGATATCGCCACCTTCGGCTACCCCTCCCATGTGGAAGGTACGCATAGTTAGCTGCGTGCCAGGCTCACCGATACTTTGAGCAGCGATGATACCAACAGCCGTACCAAGATCAACAATGTGATTCGTACCCAAATCAAAACCATAACACTGCTGACAGATACCATTCTCAACCTTACAAGTCATGATTGTACGTACTTTAACCTCTTCTACCTGACTAGACTTAACTGCGGCAGAAATATCGTTATCGATCTGAACACCTTTCTTAGCAAGGACTTCACCTGTTTTTGGATCAGTGATGTGAGCCGCCAGAGTACGTCCGAAGATACGTTTTTCGAAATCTTCACCGATTTTATTACTTTCTTCTCGCGTTACGGAATGCTCTTGAACATTGCCACAATTGATTTCTTTGATGACAATATCCTGAACCGCATCTACCAAACGACGAGTTAGATAACCAGCTTCAGCAGTTTTAAGCGCCGTATCGGATTTACCTTTACGTCCACCATGCGTCGCAATAAAGTACTCCAGAATCGAGAAACCGCCTTTAAGATTGGATTTAATAGGCAACTCAATAGTTTTACCAGACGGATTAGCCACAAGCCCCTTCATTCCACAGAGCTGAGTGATTTGCCCCCAGTTACCACGAGCACCCGAATCGATCATGTAGAAGATATTGTTTTCAGGGCTTTTATCGAATTTCTCAATCATCTTACTAGTGATATTTCCCTTCAAAGATGACCACAAGCGAATCGCATGATGGTATCTTTCATCCTCAGTGATCCACCCCTTCCAGTATTGATTGTTGATCTTGCGAACTGTTTCATCAGCTGCGGCAATCAGATCTTCGCGTTCTTCAGGAACCAGCATGTCGAAAACAGAAATAGTAATACCTGACTTCGATGCAAATTTGAAACCAACTCGCTTGAACTCATCAGCTACTTTGGCAGTTGTTTCCGGTCCACAGGTATCAAGAATCTGAGCAAGAAGAGCCTTCAGGCCATTTTTTCCAACAGTTTCATTCACATACCCAATTTCATCAGGCAGAAAGGTATTAAAGATTATACGACCAACGGTTGTATCTTCCTGAATGCTACCCTTAGTACGCCCAGAAATTAAAGCCTGAAGATCAACAAAACCTTGACGATAAGCATTGATAGCTTCGTTCACATCTGCAAAAACCATTCCCTCGCCCTTTTTGCCCTTGAATCCTCGTGTGAGGTAGTAAACTCCCAGAACCATGTCTTGAGAAGGAGTAATAATAGGCTCACCAGCAGATGGCTTAAGCAAGTTAGTGGTAGCAAGCATAAGTTCACGAGCTTCCTTTTGAGCTCTTTCAGAAAGAGGCAGGTGAACCGCCATTTGGTCACCATCGAAGTCGGCATTAAACGCCGCACAAACAAGTGGGTGAATTTGAATAGCCTTACCATCAATCAAAACTGGCTTAAAGGCCTGAATACCAAGACGGTGAAGCGTAGGCGCACGATTGAGAAGTACAAGACGTTTAGAAGTTTCGTTTTCAAGAATATCCCAAACTTCCTTTTTAGCTTCGTCGATTAAACGTTCGGCACCTTTAACATTATGAGCCATTTCTTGGCGAATAAGTTCACCAACCACGAAAGGCTTAAATAGCTTTAGGGCCATTTCTTTGGGAATCCCGCATTCGGATAGTTTGAGCTGCGGGCCTACCACAATAACTGAACGCCCAGAGTAGTCCACACGTTTACCGAGCAGATTTTGACGGAAGCGACCCTGCTTACCCTTAAGCATGTCAGAAAGAGATCGAAGTTTACGTTTGTCACCAGCGGTGAACACAGCACGACCCGCACGGGCAGCATTGTTAAACAAGGTATCGACAGCTTCCTGGAGCATTCTCTTTTCATTTCGGCAGATCACTTCTGGAGCACCAATGGCCATAAGTCTTTTTAGACGATTGTTACGATTGATTACACGACGATAAAGGTCATTCAGATCAGAAGCCGCAAAACGTCCACCATCTAGCTGTACCATAGGTCGCAAGTCAGGTGGAATCACGGGAAGCTGCTTAACCACCATCCATTCAGGACGGATTTCTGCCTTCAGCAGGGCTGAAGCAAGACGGATTCGGCGTAGTAGCTTCTTGTATTTTTGACCTGTGCTCTTCTTGCGTTCTTCTTCGAGTTGCTTGATGAAAACCTTGATATCAAGGTCCTCAAGGATCTTTCGGATGGACTCAGCGCCAGTTCCTGCATGAAAGACATGACCGAATTTCATAGACAGATCTCGGTACTCGATTTCTCCGATTACCTTTCCGGAAGACAAAGTTTGAAGATCATCCTTCGCTTGGTTGTGCTGCATAGTTAGTTCCTCTACTTTTTGCGCATAAGAATCTTCTGCCAAAACCAAATCATCTACATCAGTATCATCTTCAACCAATTCTTCAATTTGATCTTCTGTAAGCTCAGGTTTTTTCTTCTTCTTAGAACGAGCCTTAATTTTAAGGTCATTTGACTTACTTTTGAACTCCTCCTGAATTTGCTTTTTATACATCTGAAAATCCTTATCGAGATTCTCCAAAGCCTCTTTTTTTGCATCTTCATCAACACTGGTAATGATGTAAGCAGCAAAATAAATGACCTGCTCAATCGCTTTAATAGGCAAATTCAAAATCAAACCAAGACGACTAGGCGTAGAGCGCAAAAACCAAATATGAGTAACAGGTACTGCCAAACTGATATGAGCCATACGTTCACGACGAACAATGGAACGAGTTACTTCAACGCCACATTTTTCACAAACCACACCTTTGTAGCGAATTCTTTTGTACTTACCACAATAACATTCCCAGTTCTTGGTAGGTCCAAATATTTTTTCACAGAAAAGTCCGTCTCGCTCAGGTTTCTGAGTACGATAATTGATGGTTTCTGGCTTGGTGACCTCACCATGAGACCATGCCAATACTGCATCAGGACTGGCAACTGAAAGACTTATAGAATCGAAGTCTTCATGCCTTCTTGGACCTTTTAATTGAGTCATATTAGTTTAGTTAGAGATAAACTCTTTATTTCTTAATTATTTACTTGTGTCAGCTTCTGGACTGAACATATTTTGATCACCACCAGGTAGGAAATCAGCAAACCCCTCTTCATCATCTTCTTTGGGCTTCTTGTCGAGCATGATCATGTCTGTAGCTACAATTTCGGTTCGAAAGATTTTTACACCTTCCGGTGAATCCCACGAACGCGTTTTAAGGTAACCCTCAACGTAAACGAGCTTTCCTTTTTTGAGGTATTTGCCACAGATTTCGGCCAAGGTTCCCCAGGCAGCAATGTTGTGATACTCAGCAAGTGATTTCTTCTCGCTACCAGCCACCCATTCCCGGTTCGTTGCCAATCCGAATGTAACGATTGATTGACCACCAGTGGTCTGCTTTAGCTCGGGATCACGAGTGAGATTCCCTACCAAAATTACTTTATTAACACTTCTCATAAATCAAAATTACTTATTTCTTCGGGCTTTTCCCTTTTTCAACAGCATCTTCAATGGCATCGATCTCTTTATCTGACACAACAGCATCAGATCCACCATCGTCTGTTAGCTCATCTTCCAATTCTTCGATGGCCTCTTTTTTGCCTGTATTTTTGCCCTCAATTTCAGCTTCAATCTGCTTCTCTGACTCTTGGCCTTCTTTCAAATCACTGATTTTATCAGCATCAGGAATAATAGCCTGGTCATCATCTTCATGATCGATCACCTCTTCGAGTTCAACCTCTTCGACCTTATCGCCTTTGGATTTAAGAAGCTCTACATCAAGACATAGGCTCTTCAATTCTTTTACAAGAACGTTGAAGGATTCCGGCACACTAGGAGTTTTGATGGATTCACCCTTAACAATAGATTCGTAAGCTTTGGCACGACCGACGACATCATCGGATTTGACCGTGAGCATTTCTTGAAGCGTGTAGGCAGCTCCGTAAGCTTCCAGTGCCCACACCTCCATTTCTCCGAATCTTTGCCCACCATGCTGCGCCTTACCACCAAGCGGTTGCTGAGTAACAAGAGAATAAGGGCCCACACTTCTGGCATGTAGTTTGTCTTCGACTAAGTGAAGGAGTTTGAGCATATAAACCTTTCCAACCACCGTTGGGTATTGGAATGGCTCACCAGTACGGCCATCAAAAAGCTGAAGCTTGCCATCAGCGGGAAGGTCTGCCTCTTTCATGAGCTCAGAGATTTGGCTAAGCTCCATACCATTCAGAGCAGGAGTTGCGACTTTAATTCCAAGCTCATCGGCCGCCCACCCTAGGTGAGTTTCAAGGATCTGCCCGATGTTCATACGACTGGACACACCAAGCGGATTAAGAATGATATCAACGGGAGTGCCATCAGCCATAAATGGCATATCTTCAGATGGAACTATTCTGGAAATCACACCCTTATTACCATGACGACCAGCCATTTTATCACCAACCTGAATCTTACGAGTCTGAGAAACATAAACTTTAATCTGGCGAATAACACCAGTAGATAATTCATCACCTGCTTGACGACTGAAAATCTGAACGTCAACAACCTTTCCTCCTTCTCCTCCGGGAAGCCGAAGAGAAGTATCTTTTACGTCTTTAGCTTTATCACCAAAAATGGCTTGAAGAAGCCTTTCTTCAGCGGTAAGTTCGGTTTCACCCTTAGGGGTAATCTTACCAACCATAATGTCTCCTTCGTGCACCGTGGCACCGATTCGAACAATACCATCGACATCTAAATCTTTCAGACGAATCTCACCAACATTCGGAATATCACGAGTAACAATCTCAGGCCCAAGCTTTGTATCACGTACATCTACCGTAAAGGACTCAATGTGCACAGAATCGTAAAGCCCATTTCTTGCTACACGATCAGAAATAATGATGGCATCTTCATAGTTGTAGCCACCCCATGACATGTAAGCGACCATTAGATTGCGACCAAGAGCCAGCTCACCTTCTTGCACAGCAGCACCATCAACCAAAACATCTCCTTTTTTCACCTTATCGCCCTTAATAACAGTAGGTCGCATATTGACAGCAGTAGCTTGGTTGGAACGCTGAAAACTGAGAATTGGATATTCCTCTTTTTTCCCATCGGCGTATTTAACAACTACATGATCTGCATCACTTGCATCTACAGTTCCACTGGCACGAGCCACAAGAGCCTGCCCGGAACTTTCCGCAGTCAGAGCTTCCATACCTGTACCAACAATAGGTGTCTCAGGCCTAAGCAATGATACAGCCTGACGTTGCATGTTAGAACCCATAGACGCACGCGTATTATCATCGTGCTCTAAGAAAGGAATCAAAGAAGTCGTAACAGAAACAATTTGCTTAGGAGCAATATCGATGTGAGTCAGGTCACGGACGTGAACCAAATTGGGCTCACCTCGTTTTCTGGCTGCTACACGAGATGTAACAAACTGATTCTTATCATCTATTTCGGCATTGGTTTCCGCCACTACAAAATCTTTCTCGGTATCGGCATCGTAGTAGTTAATATCTTCTGTCGCAAAAGCCCTAATATTAACCAAGTTCTGAGGCTTATCTTGGACTTTAATAGAAGTCGTTTTTTTGTCAGCAACAATTTGCTTGGCTAACTCCATACCAATTTCTCCCCCCTTCTTAAGCAATACTTTTCGACCAATCTTGATGTCCTGAGCTGCCAATTTATCAAATAATTGAGATATCACAGGGTCTTTGATCGTTTCTGGAACTGCATTCTTGATAGCCTTCTTGATTTTGGCCACCGCACTTGCTTGTTCCTTTGTAAGCCTGTCACCAACCTTGGCAACAATCTTGCGACCATCTTTTACCTCTTCATCGATAATAAGTCCCGTAATTTCAGAAACATTCGGCTGCTTGAAGTGCTCAACCCTTCTGTAAGGCGTCTCAACAAAGCCATACTGATTCACACGACCATAGGTAGCCAGGTGTACAACAAGTCCAATATTCGGACCTTCAGGAGTAGCGATCGGACAAATACGACCATAGTGAGAGGCATGCACATCACGAACGTCAAAGGAAGCACGTTCACGGGATAATCCACCAGGACCCATAGCAGAAATACGGCGCTTGTGCGCCAATTCAGAAAGCGGGTTGGTCTGATCCATAAACTGTGACAATTGCGAGCTAGCAAAGAACTCACGAAGCGCTGCTGTAATCGGACGACAGTTGATTAACTGAGTAGGGGTAGCTGTCTCTAAATCCATGATAGTCATGCGGTCTTTCGCGATACGATCGGTTCGAAGTAGACCCATGCGGAACTTGTTTTGAACGAGTTCACCAACAGAGCGAATACGACGATTAGAAAGGTGATCGATGTCATCTGCCTCACCCTCACCGTTATTAAGTTCAATCAAAGTTTTAACAATATTCACAAAATCATCTGTCTGAAACACTCTGTGCTTCATACCAGAAGGAATATTCGTTCCAAAACGCTTGTTGAGCTTATAGCGAGCAATCAGCCCCATGTCATAGCGCTTAAAATCAAAGAAAAGTCCTTCGATAAGCTGTTTAGCATTTTCTGGAGTAGCCAGATCACCCGGGCGAATTTTTTTGTATATAGATTGGTATGCATCACCAACTCCATGAGCATCGTCCTTTTCTAGAGTGTTCTGAATGTAATCATTATTTAAATCGACATTCACATCTTTGAAGGCATCAAGCATAGTAGAATCCTTTTCGAAACCAAAAATTCGAAGTAGCTGAGTAACAGGAATCTTTCGTTTGCGGTCAATCTTAACGTTAATTACACCCTTTTTGTCAGTTTCAAGTTCAAGCCAAGCTCCACGCTTAGGAATGATCTTAGCATTAAAAAATCTTGGAACGGCTGCATTTCGAGAATAGAAAACACCTGGGCTTCGAACAATCTGATTAACCACCACACGCTCGATACCATTTATAAGGAATGTACCCTTATCAGTCATCAGTGGAACAGATCCGAGGAAGATATCTTGCTCTTTAATTTCACCTGTTTCCTTGTTGATCAGCTGAACATGAGCCTTTAAAGATGCCTCGTAAGTCAGATTCTTTCGCTTGGCAGTAAGCGGATCATGCTTTGGCTTATCTAATGAGTGACTCAAGAAATGAAGCTCCATCTTCTTACCGGAGAAATCTGTAATAGGAGAAATCTCTTGCAATAGTTCCTTGAGACCCTCTGTCAAAAACCATTGATAAGAATTCAGTTGAATCTCAATCAGTGGGGGAAGTTTGAAACTATCTTCAGCCTCACTAAAATAATGTCGTCCACTAATTACCTTGGTAGGCTTCATGGTCAACTTATGAGCAGTTTTAACTTTAGCCATATATGAAAACAATTGTGATGAAGTAAAGGCTTGCATCCGCCATGGACGGATCATTCTTAGACAACGCTATAGCAGCCACAACACAATCATTAAGCGCCAAATTTGCTGATACATTATAGACATCTGTCCAACATAGTCAAATTGTCCACTAAAAACTTGTTGACAGATGAGGAAATTATTTTTTTGAAAAAATCTTCTGCAAATTCACCAAAGTAATCCACTCTTTATCAGACGCTTTATCAAGTGGCTTTTTATAGTAGTAATTCGAACCAGCCTTCAGGCCAACAATGTTTTCGCCATAATTAAGCAAATTCATATCAAGAGCTAACCGTTCAGAATCGGCCATAAAGTGTTTTTTTCTAAACTGCAATATGCTAGTAATAAGCCTTGCTCTACTACTTGAACCTAGCTGATAATCTCCATTAACGGTCACTCCATTTGTAGCCAGAAAAGCTGAGACGCTCTCTGGTACTTCCTCGGCTACTAAAAAACCAGCATCGCTCTTTATTAAAAGGCCAAGAAGTTTATCGGCAGGAGTAATAAAAAGAGCTATCAAAAATACATGCGCTAAGAGTAGTGCAATAATAAGTAGGCTACCAATCATTTTAGGAATTTCGCGCATTAAAATCATAACAAGGAAACCATTTTATTAGATTTTGAAAGTAGAGTAAACTGATAAGCACTTATTAAACTAATTGTCACCAATGAAAAAGTTCTTTGCCTATCTAATTCTTTGCTCCCTGCTTATTATGCCAATTAGCCCGCTTTTGGCTGCGGCTGACTCCGTATCTTTTTTCGAAGCCATAGGTAATCTTTCTACAATCGAAGATTATAAATTAATCCAGGCATTCTATGGCGATGCAGAACTAGAAGAATTCGGTGACCATCTAAGTGCCAAATATAGAATCAGTATTAGCAGCGTTGCAGATGGCGGAAATAGAACAGATAGCTTCAACAGACTAAGCGCCTACATAAAATTCACGAATCATAATGAAGCGACAGATTCTACCCCCTTTAAGACAATGACTGTACAGGCTAATGGCGAAGTAATAACCAAGAATCAACAAGACATTTATTTTAAGCTCAATAATTTTAACATCAGCCTAAAAGAGCCAATACCATTTGCCGTGTTAGACATTGAAAATGCTATGTCCATGGCAGACTTATACAGAGGAACATGGTTTCATACCTCTGCAAATGAACTAGCAACCGATGAGCTGGATGTAGAAATAATTGATGTGAAGCAGTACATAGACCTTGAAGAACAGCTAAAAGAAGATCCAAAAGAGGCGATCATGGGACTTGCTGAACTTGTTTTACAGGATTCAAATTCGAGCTCTTCTGAAGAACAGATAGATAATTTTCTTGATGGAATTGAGCTTATACTTGAAACAAAACTGTTCACAGAACGAGACATTGTTGCCGGTCGAAACACAAACTTTAAGTTTTTCAATCTAAATAAAGCATCGATCATAAATCTTATGAGCAAAGCTGCCGAGCTGATTGACGAAAACATGACCGCGGGCGATAAAACAATGATTCGTGCGGCACTTAGCAAAGTGAGCCTATCGGGAATATACCGAATTGACGATATTCATGAAGTTATCGACAATCTACTGATTAGATTTAGACTCAAAGATATTGATGCCCTGAAGAACCTGGAGCTAAACTACCGCTACAAGTTATCTGATTTAAATAAGGAAAATAGCGTGAAAGCACCAACGGTATACGAAGAATGGAGTATGCCTTCCAGTCAGTTTGACCCAGGGATGTTCGAAGAAGAAGAATTCTAGGTCTAAGAACTTTCGCCCTTGACAACAAAACATAAATAGTTTATAGTCAACTCCAATATATAAACTATATTATGACTCCAAATAAATTTGAACAATCAGATTCAACTCCCCGATCGCCTTTAGCAGGCCAATATCGGTATATTTTGATGGCCGCTTTAGCAGGTGCTGCGATTAGCATTACCGGCTGTGAAGGTGATGAAGTACAACCAGAAGCCCCAGCCAGCGGGATAGCCTGCGTTACCGTAACTACCCAAGACCCACTGGGCCAAGAAGATAAGCCAATGGAGGGCTGCAAATTGGAATACAAAATACCTCAAAGCATACTCGATGAAGACGCAGCCTACTTTATAAAGTGGGGCAGTGGTCAAACGCCAACCGACCCATGCAACGAAGGCAGCGGTGGAGGTGGAGGCACAGGTGGAACAGGTGGAGCAAACGAAGGAGGAACAGCTGGTAGTGGAGGTGCTAGCGGAGAAACAGAAAAAGCACCAGACAGGATCTTTGTTTACGGCCGAACTGGTACGAAAAAAATTACTGTTAAATGTAACAATGAATACGACAAGGTAGTAGGCCTCCTAAAGGTACCCATATTCAAAGGGGAAACTAATGATCATTTCAGTCGTCCTATTAATAGCTTTGGCACAAATGGTTATAAATTTGTGGCCGATTCTGAAAATCAAACCATAGCATTAGACGACCAGCTGTGCTGGAATGATGAAACTTGGTGCCCTAATAAACTAAGCCAATCAGAACTTGGAAAAACTGAAATTGTAGACTTTGTACTTGATTGCACAAATCTTCAAAATTGTGACCCAATAGATGGTCGCAAGTTTTTGACAGCTCATGGTGAACCTGGCGAATTTTCCGAAGGAAAACCAAAGCACCTAACTCTTACCGCTAACACTGCTCTTGTTCCTGCAGGAGAAACAAGAACTGTTCTGGTAATCCTGAAGCAAACAAATGGGCCGACTCAGCAACTCGCCGTTCCTATCGAAATCAGTGGTTCCGCTTGCAAAAACGGAGTCATCGAAGCAGGTGAAGAATGTGAAGGTACTGACTTTGGTGGCAAATCCTGCGCACAATTAGGATTCGATGGTGGAGATCTAAACTGTACCGACAATTGCCAAATATCAACAAGTGAATGTGTTGGTTAAAGTGGCCTAAGTAATTACCCACTTGCAGTTCTGCTGAGCAACGGCATTTTTGAGTTGCAGGTGCAAAAGAAGCTCAGAGAGACGAGGAATATCGAAAGTCGTTTCATCGCATAGGTCATCCATGTCCTTTCCGCCACTAGAGAGTTTTTCCATTATAATTCTTTCATCATGAGAAAGATCGAGCGCCTGCCGCATCGTCTTCGTTTCCATTTTCAAATCCTCGAGGATGTGCACAATGCTGTCGACCAACTTAGCCTTACTATTACGGATATAGCTATTGGTACCACTCAGGGCATATTTATTGATGTCGTTTGGTACGGCAAAAACTTCCCGACTCAATTCATGGGCCTCCCTGGCAGTTATAAGTGCGCCAGAGTGCTTACCGCCTTCAGTTACTAAAGTTCCCTGACACAGGCCAGCAATAATCACGTTCCTGTCTGGAAAATGGTGCCTTAAGGCCTTTGTACCCAATGGGTATGTCGAAACAATTGCCCCACCAGATTGGATTATGTCCTGCGCCAAACGATAATTGGAAGAAGGAGTAATGACATCGACACCAGATCCTAAAACCGCCACTGTAGTGCCATTGTTCTGAAGGGTTGTTCTGTGGGCAACGCTGTCGATTCCCATGGCAAGCCCGCTAACAATGACAAAACCATGCCGAACCAAATCCGCAGTGAATCTTTTAGTTACATTCCTGCCATACTCAGTACAACTACGTGTTCCAACAACTGCCATAGCCTTATGAAAGTCAGGCAATTTGCCGCGCACAAACAAAAATGGCGGCTTCTTTTCCATTTGTTTCAATGTTATCGGATAATCCACATCATCAACAAAATAAACTTTTATTCCAAGCTCACTAACAGTGCTCATCATTTGCTCAAAAGAAATCCTTTCGCGAATTTCAATCACGCGTGAAGCCTTCTCGCCACGAACATTAAGCTCGCGAATGTCTTCGGAAGTCAGCCCTTTCCAGGCAGCTTTAAAAGAACCAAATCGCTTGAGAATAACCCGACACTGCTAAGTGGTAAAAATCCCCCAATTTGCAAACAAAAAAAGATACACGTCGTACATAAAAAGAAAAAATGAATTTACAAAACAACCTGCGCCAAAAAACTAGCATGACCAATAAAAAATGCAAATCCGGCCACCCAGAAAGA
>JAJDCF010000100.1 GCA_029260955.1 Patescibacteria group bacterium
TGCCTCAGCTGGTGTCTCTCCTTCTTCCAATTTAGCTTCTTCAGCCTTCTTCTTTTCATCAGCCTTAACCGCTTCAGCGTATAAAGCTTCCATCTTAGTTTCTTCAGCAGCTCTTTCTTCATCAGTTACATGCCTTTCTGAAAGACGGGCAGACTTACCAAAGCGCTGACGCATGTAGTAAAGCTTCTGTCTTCGGACTTTAGCCTTCTTTACAATGTGAATCTTGGTAATGTTTGGAGAGTGAAACGGAAAGATTTTTTCTACACCAATTCCCTCGACAATCTTGCGAACAGTAAAGGTTTTTTCTACTCCGGCACCGTGACTAACCTTAATAACTAATCCTTTAAACTTCTGAACACGCTCTTTTGCGCCTTCTTTAACTTTCTGGCTAACCTCCACGGTGTAACCCGTTTTTACCTCGGGAACTTTCTTTAGGTTACCTTTTTGTATGGCCTCAATAGTCGGATGCATTTGATTCAAATTTAAAAAGCTTGTGTATTTTAGATTCCTTCATAGGTTTTTGCAAGCGATTTTTACTTTAACAGCTTTCCAAGTTCCTTTTTTAGCTTGTTAATCAGAACCATATTCCCTTCTCCAGCCAGAATCTCTTTAACAAACTTGTCATGACACTCTAGACGATACAGGAAGTCCTTTTTGGAAATGATTGTAAACTTAATATCCTTTTTACCCTTAACCTTCTCATCCAGATATTTCTGAAGCTTCTTTTTGTCTACTTCACCTACCAATAGAAGATCGACAGAGGAAGGCTTGTTTACAAATTTGCCTGAAAGGAGCAAGAAGTGCACCTCACCCATTTTTGAAATTGCCCGTCCCATTTGCTCGTCATTGGTTCCGGCTTTCACAAAAATGTCACGCAACTCATTAAAAATAAGAAAGTCCTTATTAACATGGAAGTACTTTTTTCGGTTACGAACACGACTCTTTAGCAGGCCAATCTTTTTAAGGTTGTCTAGCTCGCGTCTTATAGAGTTGATCTGTTCGTCTAGCTTTCGGGTAAGTTCACGTATGAAGAATTCTTCATCAGGATTCAACAGGAATATCTTGAGCAACTTGACCCGTGCACCGGAGCTAAATAATGGCTTGAGCATAAAATGGAGAGATAAAAAAAGGACGAAATACTTTTTGACAAAGGTGAATTGTTCGTTTTTTTATTGTCCGTATGTTTTTGTACCCTTTCGAGCACATAATTTATACATAGCTAACTTTTCATTTGCAAGTTAATAAAATCCATTTTTAACGATAAATTAAATAAATGACTTACTACAGCCATCATTTATGGTTGACTAAAAATTATTCTATTTCATAAATAGAATCCAATTTTTGCTCATGGGCAATTTATTTGTTCTAACTCTTGAACACAATTTTTATTCAGCAGCCCCTTCTACATCACCTTCATCATCACCCTCGTCATCACCATCGCCTGCTCCTGGCTTAGGCATCTTCCACCATGACATAAGAAGTCCACCAACGACTGCACCCAAACCGGCCACTTGAATTAACACAAAAACAGGACTTGAATTTGTAGGGATCAAATACCAAACACATGTTGCGCCAAATTGTGCAGCAGCAATAATCAGAATGAGGATCGTAACGATGACTGCACTTACTAAATAGAACTTCCGCATGATTTTATTTTTACTTATAACTTGTAGCAAATGTAACATGATCTGCTTCTTGTCGCAATACGATTGATGATATAGTGGCGCTGTAATATTCAATAAATATAGACAAATGTATATGTTTGATCCACTACTTGTTTCCACATCCTTTTTGGCGGGTGTTTTGACCATTTTAGCTCCCTGCGTACTCCCTTTGCTTCCTGTGATTGTAGGTGGCGCGGCTGGCAGTAGAAATCGCTGGTATCCTTTTATACTTGTTACGTCACTTTCGACGAGTGTTATTCTTTTTACCTTGCTTCTAAAGGCATCTACACTGCTAATCGATATTCCTCAGAGCTTTTGGAAGATTGTGTCGGGAGGTATCGTTCTTATTTTTGGCCTGATTTGGCTATTCCCAAAGGCTTGGGAGCTTATTTCTACCAAAACCAATATACTGGGTAAGTCACAGGCGGGCCTTTCTAAGGCTGGGCAGGTGGAGTCCAACTGGGGTGCGGTTTTGATGGGGGGTGCTTTAGGCCCCGTCTTTTCTAGCTGTAGCCCTACCTATTTTGTGATTCTGGCCACGGTTCTGCCGGTAAGCTTTGTTACCGGACTATTTTATTTGATTATATATGGTATCGGTCTAGCTTTGATGCTTGGCTTGATAGCCTTCTTTGGCCAAAGACTCACTGCCAAGCTTGGCTGGGCAGCTGATCCTAATGGTCTGTTTAAAAAGGGTCTGGGGGTTCTGTTAATACTTGTTGGCCTGGCCGTGATCACCGGTTACGACAAAAAGGTTGAAATAGCTATTTTGGATGCAGGATTTGGAGTTACCCAGCTTGAAACCAGGCTACTGGAGGATATGGATAAACCCCTTGATTCCCAGAGTGCAGATGAGGCGAAGCAAGAAAAAATAGAAGAAACTAAAACTGTAGATGAAGCTGGAAAAGATGACTCTGACGAGAAAGAAAGTAGCCTGCCTAAACTTTTCAATGCACCAGAGTTTACTGGCCTGGAAAACTGGATCAACACTGTGCCTATCAATTCATTGGAAGAACTGCGGGGTAAGGTGGTGTTGATCGATTTTTGGACCTATTCCTGCATAAATTGTATTCGCACACTCCCCTATCTGCAATCCTGGCATGAAAAGTACGCGGATGATGGGCTTGTAATCATAGGAGTTCACACACCTGAATTTCAATTTGAACAAAAACCTGAAAATGTTCAGAAAGCTGTTGATGATTTTGGGCTAACCTATGCGGTTGTACAAGATAATGACTTTAAAACATGGCGCGCCTACCAAAACCGCTACTGGCCCGCCAAGTATCTGATTGATCAGAATGGAATAGTGCGCTACACCCACTTTGGCGAAGGAGAATACGAGGAAACAGAGGAGTACATTGCCGAACTTCTTAATGCTGACATGGTTGCTACTGATGTGGAAGCTCAGGAGGTGGATTTCAGAAAAATTGGCACCCCAGAAACTTACATTGGCCTTAGTCGCCAAGAGCACTTTGTGAAGGACTCTGAGGCTAAACTTAGGAACAATGAATGGACTCTGAGCGGCGACTGGGAGTCGGATGGTGAAAGGGCGGTTACTACCATGCCCGGTACATCTATTCGTATGCGATTTACGGCTACCAAGGCTAATCTGGTGATGGGTGGCACAGGATCTGCTACGGTGAAGATCGATGGCCAGCGAGCCACTACCGAAAACGCCGGTGCTGATGTTGTAGGTGGCGTTTTGACACTTGATGGCGAAAGGCTATATGAGCTGACTGACTTCGACGGTAAGTACGGCACTCATGAAATAGAGCTCATCTTTGATGAAGCTGGAGTTGAGCTATTTGCTTGGACTTTTGGGTAGTTGAACTTTATTTTTGAACGCATTATATAATACCTGGACATCTTCGTGACGACCGTCTTTTTGCAAGTGGGCTATGGCTTCTTGGCATAGAGGCTGAAAATCGATATGACCTCTAAAAGCACTATAGACCTTGAGAGCATAGCTTGTGTCCCAGTGTTCAGGGGTCAGCAGTTCTTCGGTCTCGAGATCACCCTGAATACGGGTGATATAAAGAGCAGGCATCGGTTCAGTACAAAGATGAAGAAAACCCTCCTTAATCTCATCACTAAAATCAATTCCTTTTTCAAACTCCTCATAAAATTCATGCGCTGAACCTGGATGACCGGCCTTAAGAATCTCCAGGAATTTTGCCTTCGCAGCCTCACAATAACTTTCTGAACTGCTTGGATCCGTATGCAGAGAAAGCCTACGCCTCAATTGATATACAGCACCCAAATTAGCCATCTTGCGACGAAGCTCTATAACTAGCTCACAAATTCCATTGTGGATTTCTAATTCAGAAGCAGAACTGGTACCACCAAGAAGAGTTCGAATGCGAGAATATGAATATCGCACCAGATATATTAAATCATCTACAGCATTTGGCGAAAAATCATAACGATTTATTCTGAAGGGATCTCGATTTGATGACATATATTTTTGACACGTTTAAAAAAGGTTATAATTCTAACATTTATTCCAAAAATGTCAATATAAGCAGAAGGGCGGTCCGAAGACCGCCCTTGGGTGCGGGCATCCCCTACATGATCAAGACTTGGACTCGATGAAGTCTGCCCAGAGCACGAAGGCTGTCACTGGCACCGTAAGGTACCAGAGCTCCCAGTAGTTTCGCCAAATGGCAGCGAGGGCCAGCCCACCGTAGTGGAAACAGCCACCGGCAGCCGACCCGGCGAGGCTCGGCGCGAGAAGGCCCAGGGTGAGACCCAGGACCACTCCCAGCATCGCGAGAAAACCAGGAACTACCAAGACAAGCTTGGCGAGAGACATCGTGTGCGGCATTTAGACCTCCTAAGTCCAGCTTCAAAATGAGAAGATGTTTACAGCACCGTCGCAGAGGTAGGATTACCCCTGTCGACATCAGCACTGCCCACATCACTCACGTTGAATGCTACAATATTAAAGATCAAAGATATTGTATAATTATAGCATATTCTGAAAGACTATGCAAGCGTTGGGGCTTACAGTATTTCTAAAAAAACCAAGGGCTAATTTATACACGCCTGCCCCCCGATGAATTCCCTAGTCCAAAGTCCTCTCGATTTTTTCGACCTTAAACATCTCCAGAACATCACCCGGCTCAACTGGTTTTGGAGTGGATATCTTTATTCCACAATCAGAGCCTTTTTCGAGTTCTGTAACGTCTTGTTTTACATGCTTCAGGGATTCAAGCTTGGTTTCAAAAAGCAATTCCTCACCACGCATGACGCGCACCATAGAATCAGACAGGGCTTTTCCGTCGATCACCTTACCACCGGCAATAACCCACTTCTTCTTGTTGAGGAAGATTTCTTTAATCTCAATCTTACCAAGCTCAATCACATTGATTTCAGGTGTCAGCATACCAGAAAGGATTGCCTTCATATCCTCGATAAGCTTGTAGATGATTTTGTAATTCTTGATGTCGACATGCTCTTTTTCGGCTAGTTTATCGATGTGATTAGTTGACTTCACATGGAATCCGATCAAAAGTGCCTGACTGGCGGAAGCCATGATTACGTCAGTGTCGGCAAAATTACCAACGCCAAAGTGAATCACCTTAACTGCTACATCCATGCCTTTGATCTTCTGAAGTGCCTGCATGATGGCCTCTAAACTACCCTTTGTGTCGGCCTTAAGAACGATTTTAAGGAAGTTGATTTCACCTGAGCTAATTCCAGATACTAGGCGTTCTACCATAGAACCACTCATTCTTTCTTCACGATTAGCCAACATTTCTTTTAGCTTTTCAGCGCGCTCCTTGGCAACCTTGTCGGATTTGAATGATTGCAAAATGTCACCAGCTTGAGGCACCTTGGCCAGTCCGGAAATCTTAGCAGCTGCTGAAGGTGGTGCCGTTTTTAGGCTTTTGCCCGTGTGATCGTGCATGGCTTTTACCTTACCTACAGAAGTACCTACGACCAAGCTGTCCCCGACCTTTAATGTTCCGGTATTTACCAAAACTGTGGCTACTGGCCCAAGAGCTTTATCAAGGTGCGATTCGACGACTGTTCCTACTGCTTGCCTGTTTGGATTGGCCTTTAGATCTTCAACCTCCGCTACCAAAAGGATCATTTCTAACAAAGTGTCTATTCCATCACCCGTATGCGCCGATACTGGCACCATAATTACTTTTCCACCCCAGTCCTCAGATTGCAGACCATGTTCTACCAATTCACCCTTCACCTTGTCTGGATTGGCATTGGGCTTGTCCATCTTGTTGATGGCTACAATGATTGGAATTCCTGCTTCTTTTCCGTGATTGATGGCTTCGATGGTCTGTGGCTTTACCCCCTCATCGGCTGCCACCACCAAAATCGCGATATCGGTAGCTTTTGCTCCACGAGCACGCATACTAGTGAAAGCTTCGTGTCCTGGTGTATCCAGGAAGGTAATCAACTGACCGTTTTTTTCTACCTGGTAAGCCCCAATATGCTGAGTGATTCCACCAGCTTCTCCGGCCACCACATTAGCCTTGCGTATGTAATCGAGTAATTTAGTTTTACCGTGATCAACGTGCCCCATAATACTAATGATGGGCGGTCTGTTTTTTAGATTTCTCTTGTCATCGGATAGTAGTTTTGAAAGGTCGCCTTCAAACAGATCTTCTACATCGGCCTCTTCCTCTATCTTCTTGATCTCTACGCCGAGCTCAACTGCCACAATTTCTGCAGTATCGAAGTCCAATTTTTGGTTTATAGTAGCCATTACACCGTTTTTGAACAAAGTGGCTATTACTTCTGCCACTGGCAGACCTGTTTTTTCTGCAAATTCCTTTAGGCTCAAAATTGAAGGTATTTCAATCACACCTGTTTTGGCCTTAATCTGAGGCTGTGCCTTGGGGCCTCGCTTTTGACCAGACGCACGGTTCTTTTTTTGTGCCTTGAAAGCTTCACGATCCTGCTCCTTCATTACCTCGATTTCCTCGGCACTCAGCTCATCTGCCATTTCTTCCTGATAATCCACTCTGGCAATTTTAATCTTACGCCCTGGGTGTCGACTGATAATTTCGAGTTCATCTCTTTGCTGGTTGCGCCCCTTTCCTCGTTTCTTCTTCTTACTTTTATAGTATGTTCGCGGAGAATCACTCTTAGATTCCTCCTTCTTTTTTTCCGTGGTGCCAACTTCGATACGCCTTGATACATGAGCTGCCTTTCCACTGTCCGAAACAGCTCTTGGAGCGTTTTTTGGAACGTAACTTCGGTCAACCTTAGGCTTTGGCCTTAGCTTCTCCGCTGCCTCTTCCTCCTCACGACGTTTTCTTTCCTCTATCGCCTCCTTTTCCTTCTTTGTCATGGCGCGCTGCTGGGGCTTTTTCTTCTTTTCTTCTTCACCCTTCTCTTCATCACCTTCTCCGTCCTCACTCTTTTTGGATACTGTTCCATCCTTCATAATGACGGCGACTCGCCTATTTTTGAGAGTAGGCTTGATTCTTCCCTTCAAAAAACGAATGACACCCATCGAAAGGTTGTCATCTATTTCGTGTGCCCCCGCACTAATGCCGAAATTGGTTTTAGCAAGCTCTCGCCGCAGTTCTTGCGTCGTAATTTGAAGCTCTCTGGCCATTTCGTTTAAATGCATAAAATCGTGAAGTTTATTGCTTTCACAAGCTCGAAAAGACTAGCAAAAGGTAGCCTGAGTGTAAAGCTAAGATTATTAGGAGGGCTCAATCGTATCAGCCATCTTTTTCATAACCTCCTTCAAATCAGCCGGTCCATCAAGTGTGTAGTAGAGGTCATCAATCTTTTTGTATGCGCTTCCTCCGGCCTCTTCCATAAGGCTTAAGGTAATGATTCCGTCCTCCGGCTCTTCCATCCCAAAGTCAGCAAATCCAACCTTCCACAAGGTACCATCGACTGGTCCAAAACTAGCGTAATACCAGCTTTTAGGCATTAACAAGCTGAAGCCTTTTCGATCGTTTACGTAAAGAGTGGTCACCGCAGAAACATCTGGTACGTCGTAAGATTTTTCGTCAGTGCTGTCTTTTGTTGCTTCGCCCAATTCGGTTTTGTCATCTAGGGGTTTATCATCAGTGTCATCCTCAATGACTTCGTCTGCCTGATTTTCGAAACCTTCCGGAGCTTTGCCTGCATCGACCGTATTCAGGTCACGGAATGAGGCGGAAGCGGCAGCGGCACCTCCCCCAACACATTCGTAGCGAGCCGGGCAACCCTTTAAGCTGTACTCAGAAATGCGGTATTGCTGACAGCTTGTTGGTGGTGCGATATATGGACAACTAGATTGGGCGGATCCACCACCAACTGCTACACATACACCCTCGGCATATTTGCCGTCACTTTCTAGCTGGCAGATGTTTTCTTCCGGGCACTCGACCTGCTTGAGTCCGCCACACTTTGCACCTTGAGCCTGACTCAAAAAGATCAACTCGAAACTATCTAAAAGATCGTAAAAAAGTTCACGCTGGGCATCAGCTGCCTTTTTGTCATCCACTGAATTGATACTTGGAACGTATTTGATCAGATATATCTTCTTTTTAGGAGGATTTGGGACATAAAAACCAAGCTGTGTACCGTAAACATAGCGCAGGGCTCTTTGGGCACCGATCGTTACTTCGGTGGCCTCACCATCTTCACGACTGGCCGCAAAAGCGTCTAGATCAGTTTTATCGGAGAAGATGCCCATGCTGACAACCTCATTCTCTTCAAATTTCATTCCAAGGTCACCCTGTCCTTCATCCATAATCCAGGTAGATGGATGGCTGAATTTAAAGCCGAATAGCTTGTTTTCGTAGTCAGTTGATTCAGCCGATCGCGATTCGTCCATATAAGAAATCTCACCGACTGTAAAAACGTCTTCTGCATTACCGATACCCTTTTCTAACAGGCCTTTCACCATAACTTCATCGTCTAGATAACGGTTTAGGTCGATCGATGGACTCTGAAGTATTATGATTCCCTGATCTTCTGTGACCAGCTTGTGAGTCCCCTGCTGGTATACATCCAGGCTTTCCAGCTTTTCTATGATCCCCTCGTAAGAACCACTGTACTCTTGGCCTACTTCACCAATTCTATCGTCCAGGCTAGGTCGTCCGTTATTGCCGCAACCCGCAAGTAAAACTAGGGGCAGAAGTAAAACAGCGATGAGATAAATATAGAGTTTCTTCATTCTTTCTAAATTACAGTGGACAAATTATACCGTAGCTCGCATCAAAATTCCACTGAAGTGAAAACCATGTTAATGTGGCAATAAGCTAATCTTCTTACTATGTTTATTGCTTTTGAGGGGCTAGATGGCTCCGGTTCATCTACTCAGTCTAGATTGCTTGCTCAGCGACTTGAAAAGAATGGCAAGCCTTCGCTTTTAACCAAAGAACCAACCTCTGATTCACCTATTGGGAAGATGATACGTGAGATTTTGCAGCACAAATGGAGCGCTTCGCCTGAGGGCCTTCAGCTTTTGTTTTCTGCAGATCGCGCTGAACATCTAAAGAATGAAATTGAACCTGCCCTTGATGGCGGCCAGGTGGTGATTACTGATAGATATCTTTATTCCACCCTAGCTTACGGTGGCATGAATGTGGATATGGAATGGCTGAAGGCTCTTAATAAAAGTTTTCGCCTGCCCGACATCACTTTTTTGTTTAAACTGAGTCCCGAAGAATGCATCAAACGAATTGCTGGCCGTGGAAGTGATTATGAGCTGTTCGAAAAAGCTGAAAAACTGGCTAAAATTTGGGAGAATTACGAAAAAATTGCCGAAGAATCGCCAGACATTCAGGTGATTGATGCAACAAAATCTATTGAAGAAATTGCAGATGAGATTTGGAAGGTGGTTTTGGGGAAAATCTAATCATTGATCTCAGCCTGTGGAGTGGGTCTTTTCTTATTCCTTTTTCCAAAAAGTGCACCACCGTATAAGCCGCTTAATGGTTTCTTTGTTTTTTCGCGTGTAACGGCGCTAGATTGAGTGTCTCTAGCTTGTTTGATGATCACTGATGGGCGCCTTTCTGGTACTGGCGCTACCGCCCTTGCCTTCAAGCTGACCGCGCCAACAACCATGCCTGCAGAAAAATTACCTGGCTTATTGGAGCTTGCTACTGTCCTGGTCGTCATCCATGGGGAAACTGGACTCTTGCGTCCACTTGAAAACGGAGCTACTAGCTGTCTCATCTCGCGTGTATTCAGAATACAAGTAGCCAGTGTCATAAAGCCTCTCTTCCCGTATTCTTTATCCAGCTCTGTCAAAATCTTTTGACTCCTTATATCTTCATCGCTCCTGGTTAGGAGGATTTTCAGCATATCCATGCCCTCATCAGTGAGGTAGTCGTTGATGAGTTCCTGGGAGCTCGTACCTGGAGGAGGAAGCGCCTCAAATATGACTGCCTTGGGAAGAACTTCTTGGCTAGCGGGAGCTGGCTCACTTTCAACAAGTTCGACGGCATTGTCAGATTCAGGTGCTGGAGGAGCTGACCGTTTAGTGAGATATCCCATGCCATCTTTATATGTCATTGTTTTGCGGGACACAGGCTCTACTTCCATATCAGCACCTCTGGCACTTTCAACCGTACCCTCTGACGACCAATCAACTGTGTTTCTTTGGCTATCACTCTCTGCTTTTTGTATGGCAAGATCAGCAGCCTTGGACGCTTCTTCTATTAGGATCAATGCTACCATGACCCTACCTTTGTTCTCATCAGGGTCACCTTGCAGCCTATCCACGTCTTCTGCCAAGCCTACAAAAGATGCTTTAAGCTTTTCATCACCCTCTGCCAAAGCCATCACTGCATCCCCGTCTTTAAGATTGTCCAGCTGTATGATTTTTTTTAGCCTTGCCCTCTCCTCCTCTGTAACCCCTTTTGCCAACTCTTCAGGGCTAAGCAGCCCGATTGACAAAGTAGCCCACTCAACAGTGGATTCGACAGCTATGGGGCCATAATCACCCTGTGATGGTTGGTTACATTCTTTTGCCATAGGACAACTTTAATCTAAGATATCATTATTACATAATAAGGTGAAAAAGCTCTAGCTATTTCCGTTCTTTTTTACAAGGCGAAGGCGAAGTTTTGCAATGGCTGCACTTGCACCAGTGACTGCTTTTACACCAGTGGAACTTGGAACTGCATCCTTTTCTCGGGAGTCATCCTGCTCAGAGACAATAACACCACCTTTAAGATGTATCTTGAGCGCATTTCGTAGATAACCTTCTGAACACCCTAGTTTCTTTTGAAGTTTTCGTAGTCTATTCGACATTCCCCAAAAATCTGGGCCATATTTGACACCGAGTTTATTTACCGCGCTTCTATCATTTCCGTTCACTTTAACGCAAGCTTTAAGCACTTCCATCTTATCATCTGCAAGGACTGTTTCTACAAATCCCTTTATGATCTCTGGTGCTTCAACATTTATTGCCCTTTCTATAAGCAGCTCTCTTAGCTCATCAAAATGAGTGTTTGGATTCAATCCATTGTTGATCATTTGTTGAAAGAATCTTGCTGTGGCTGCTCCCGGCTGTCCGTCTTCGTTTTCGAGCATATCTCTTTCAAGGATCCTCAAGCTCTCTTCTGGAAGCTTATCGAGCAACTGAGCCAAGCTTGGCTTTGAGGCACTGCTGACTTCCTCTGCTGACTGTCTGGTATCCCATGGGGAAAGTGTCATGTCATCCCCCTCCTCTTTTTCTGTATGTGCAGCACCCTTCCCATCATCCCCCTTCAATGCCTCACAAAGCTCTTTTTTAGATTCAGCGGAACTTATGCGGTCGATCACATGCATTGACAATCTCACATAACCCTCTTTTCCATGCTGCTCTTCCAAGGCTTGTACATCCCCTGCATTTCTAATGTCCCAGTTTTCGTTCAAGTCCAAAAGCAAGAGCTCGTCTGCCATTTGTCTGCCTTCATCGGTGAGGCTAGCCACGAATTTTTCATTGCTCATTTCACTGCTGAGGGGTGTATGCGAAATGATGGCTTTTTTGCGTTCGTCAATTGCTTTGGCGGCCTGATGCCTCTCAGAAATTAACTGTCTTATTTTTTCTTCAGTGAGCTCATATTCACCCATCAAACTACGAATATCCAACTGAAGATCCATTGCGGATTCCAGATCAATGGAATCGTGCACCATCATATCGTCTAGCGTCTTGCAATTTAGTAGAGCGTGCCGTTCATCATCCGAAAGTTTATCTAGCAATGCATCTATTTCTGACAGTAGCAGGTTGGAAGCTGATTCTGGTGGCCTGCTCGAAAACACTGTGTCTGCATCCGGAGATACCACTTCTGATTCTGGTGAAACGATCACCTGCTTTACCTCTTCGCGAACAGCGGTTGGAGCTTTGGGAGCACTTTCTGAGGCCGTCTTTAGTACTTCTAACCTCTCCATAATTACCACACATATTTCGTCAAAAGAAGAATTGCATTCATCTATTAGGTTCTGTACTTTAGCTGCAACTAGATTAAAAGCCTCGCCATGCATCGCTCTCAAAATTAGAGCTCTTCTATAATCTGCTCCCCCAATATTCATATATTTTGAAAGAATAGAAAGCCTTTTGTCTCTAGAAAGTATAGCTAGCTCTTCGTCCACTTGTTTTTCGCTCAAAAGGTCTGTGATAAACAGATCAACTCTCCTTACCATCTCAACTTCAGGTATCTCTGTACCACCGCTAATTGGAGGCTCGGAGCTATACGGTGACTTAGGACCCACTGGAGACTTGGAATCTGATGGCATAATATGCAACTTATTATGTTAGCCTTCATAATTGCACAAATCTATATTTTGTCAACCATTTATTCACAAAAAAGCACTTGGAGGATTTTGAAGAAGTACTGGTTACTTCTTTCTTCTTCCTTTTCTTTTTGGGCCAAGAATACGAGCAAGTGCGCCTCTTTTAGTATTGGCACTTGGAATGGTTAGCTGATTCCTTGAGCTTACGCCGTCTTTTTGAGGGCGATCATCAGCAGGTAGTGCCATACCTCCCCCCAGCTTTAGCCACATAGCCTTCCTTACTTCCTCTGCCGGACGACCCAGTCTTTTTATAAAGGAAGTAATATTAAAATTCATTCGCATGAATGCATCTGGGGCATCAGGCCTTGCATTCTCCCTAATCAGCCTCTCCAGTTCTTTGGGGTCATTGGGGTTTTCCATACACAGAACTGCTATAAGAACATTCCTATCTTCAGCTGTTTTGATGAAATTTTTAAAAAATGGGGTGACAACCTCTAGTAACTGATCCCCAACCTCACCCTGCCATGGAGAAAATGTCATCTGCCTTCCTCTTATTGCCCCTTTTGCGCTGAAGGCCGCTGTACCAGGTTTTTGAATAATTGTTACGGACTGGTGAACTGGTTGAGCCGGACTGGGAGCCTGAAGACGTCCACCCCATGGAGAAGCTGTCATCTTTCTTCCTCTTATTGCTTTTGCGCTAAAGCCTTCTGCAACAGGATCTTGTTGTTGTACTGGAATAGGAGCTGTTTCTTCAAGTGCTGGATTATCCGTGCCCAGTACTCTTGCTATTACTACATCATAAGTAAGACCGCTTGCACGTAATTTGCGATCAAAGCTGTCTAATGCTTCCATATCTGCAGAACCATGATTACATTGTTCAAGGTCAAAGTTCCTTCTTATTTCGATGGCATCTATTTCATTTCTAGTGAGACTACTCAGAAATTGAGCGATAGGATCCTGTAATTGCAATGCTGGTACTGTTGTCTCCATAACATCTGCAACCGCCCCGCGGACAATCTCTTCGGTCTCAGGTTCCTCTGCTGCATAGCTTTGCAATGCACCCAAGAGTAAACCTGGCTTGGCATATTTGCTACATTCCAGCGTAGCAAAAAAGTCCCGCATTCTTTTCTTCGTCAATCCAAGTACCTCCCCATATTCGACTTCCAATTCATTATTGACCTGTATGACCTGGTCATCTTCGCAGCTTAAAAGCCTTTCGATTATTTTTCTTTCCACGGGTGAAATTTCGCCTACAAATACTTGTGCTTTTTTCTGAAGGGCCCCAAGGGTATTTAACTTTTCTTTACTCATAATTATGCAACTTACATAGTAGTATCCAAGAATTGCATAAATTAAACTTTAGTCAAACAAATTAGCGCTTGATTCCAAAAAAGCGAGCAAAGCCAGCTAGTATCCCTTTCTGGGGAGTGCTTGGTACCTCTTTTTGTTTAGCGCTTAGGATTGTTTTTTGCCTTCGTGGATCTTTGACTATCACTGTTGGACGAAAGCGCTCTGGCAACCTCTTTTTGAGTGCCTCTCTGACATCTATAATATTACAGTCACCCACAGCCTTGATAAACCCTACAGCAATCGGGGAAAAGGTTAGCCCCACCTCTTCGTCGAGTATGCATCTCTTAAGAATCCCCCACTCTTCGTCGGAATACCCACTACAAAGCTTATCTAAACTAGAAGGCTCTTCCATTAAGATGGGTGATCTAGTTGATTGGATGGTATTTGCGCGAGAAGAGGTGTCTGCGTCTACCGATATAACAACGCCTCCTACAAGATCATCGACAGCCTCTCGGGCTACCTCATGAGGCTTGAGCTCTTTTTCATTACCATTTTGCAATGCACCCAAAAACAGGGCTCCCTTGGCAAAGTCATGGCCCTCTATTGTGGATAAAAAACTTCTGAGACTCTCTAGCATATCATCAAACCTCCCCTTATGTTTCTCACTCAGCGCTCCAAAAGAGTAGTCCGCAGCCTCGGAGGTATTAAAGAAGCCCCCAAGAAGCCCCAATCCATCACCTGAACACTCATTTCTGAGCATGGCCCTCTGTTCATCTGTGAGTAAACTCAAAAATTTTCGCATTCTAGTTGTACCTTCATTGACTATACTTAGCTTTTCTTCACTCATACTCGTGTAACTTAATATATTGAGCCCAATTATTGCACAAATCAATATTTTGTCAAATTTATGTTGCCTTTTTCAAAAAAAACCTTATAATCGATTTACCCCTCGGGGCTATTTTTTATTCCCCTCCCGTATGGCCATACTCGACGGCAAGGCACTGTCGGAACAGCTCATCGATTCTGTCAAAAAGAAGGCAGAAGAATTGAGTCCGACGCTGGCCGTTATTTTGGTAGGCGAAAATCCCGCTTCCATGGCTTACGTTCGCAATAAAAAGCGGGCCTGTGAGAAAGCTGGTATCGAGTATCGTGAGTTTAAATACCCAGATAGCATCACTCAAGAATCTTTGCTACAGAAGATTGAGGAACTCAACCTAGACGATTCGGTGAATGGCTTGATTGTTCAACTCCCCCTTCCTGATCAGATTTATGTGCCGGAAGTGATCAAGGCGGTGGCACCTGCAAAAGATGTAGATGGTTTTCATGCTTATAACATCGGAAAGATGTTTTTGAGCCCTGAATTTGAGGACCTGCCACCAGCGACCCCGCTAGGCATTGTGAAGCTTTTGGATCACTATAATATTCCCATTCAAGGACAAGAGGTTGTGGTGGTTGGGCACAGTAATATTGTTGGAAAGCCGATCAGCATGATGATGCTCAACCGGAACGCGACCGTTACCACCTGCCATATTCATACCAAAGATTTATCCGCTCATACTAAAAGGGCGGATATTTTGATTGTTGCCGTCGGCAAAGAAAAGTTGATCACGGCAGATATGGTGAAGGATGATGTAGTAGTAATTGATGTAGGGATTAACCGAAATGAGGAAGGAAAGCTTTGCGGAGATGTCGATTTTGATGCAATCAGCGAAAAAGCCAGTTTTATTACTCCTGTTCCTGGCGGAGTTGGGCCAATGACAGTCGCTGCCCTTATTTTAAATACGATTCGTGCCACCGAAAGACAGAATAAAGTTTAGCCCCTAACCTTTTCAATCATGTGTGGAATACTAGGAATGGTCGCCAACCAACCCGTTGTCCAAGACCTGTATGATGGGCTTATAGTCCTTCAACACCGTGGTCAGGATGCGGCTGGCCTTGCCACTCATGACGGCAACCAGATTCACATTAAAAAAGGAAATGGATTGGTTCGAGATGTCTTTCGTACCAAGAATATGATTCGCTTGAAGGGGAATATTGGCATTGGACATGTTCGCTACCCAACTGCTGGTTGCTACACAGAAGAGGAGGCACAGCCATTTTACGTAAATGCGCCGTTCGGAATTGTTTTGGGTCACAATGGCAATCTGACGAATTATGAAAAGGTAAAAAAGGATGTGATAGATAAAGATATGAGGCACCTGAACACCACGTCGGATTCTGAACTTCTTTTGAACGTACTGGCTCATGAGCTCATTCAGCAAAAGCCTAAAAGACACCTTACCCCCGATCAAATCTTTGATGCCGTTAAGCATGTTTACAAGAGGATCGAAGGTGGATATGCTGTTATGTCTATGATTGCTGGGCACGGTATACTGGCATTTCGTGACCCAAATGGTATTCGCCCACTAATTATTGGAACACGCAAAAGCAGTGGTAAAAAAATGGAATACATTTTGGCCTCCGAAAGTGTGGCGGTTCAGAGCATGGGCTTCAAGGTTCTGCGAGATGTTCAACCAGGTGAAGCAGTTTATATAGATCAAAAAAACCATAAGTTATACAGCAAGCAGTGTGTAAAAGCTGACCCGACCCCCTGTATTTTTGAGTTTGTTTACTTGGCCCGACCCGATAGCCTGATTGATGGAATCAGTGTTTATAAAACCAGGATCCGCATGGGGCAAAAACTGGCCAAGCAGATTAAGGAGGATAAAAACATGCCGAAGATTGATGTGATTATTCCCGTTCCGGAAACCAGCCGCCCAATTGCCCTGGCGATGTCAGAAGTTTTGAAAGTGAGATTCAGGGAAGGCTTTGTAAAGAACAGATACATCGGACGAACTTTTATTATGCCGTCCCAGCATCTGCGTCAGAAGTCTATTCGCTACAAACTCAATCCTATTCCACTTGAATTCAAAGGAAAGAATGTGCTTTTGGTAGATGATAGTATTGTTCGCGGAAATACCAGCCGTAAGATTGTAGAAATGGTGCGAGAGGCTGGCGCTAATAAAGTTTATTTTGCCTCTGCAGCTCCTCCGATTGTGAACCCGGATGTATATGGCATCGATATGCCAACCCGCGCAGAACTGATTGCCGGTCGCCTGAGCATTCCGCAAATCGCCAAATCCATTGGAGTCGATAAACTCTATTATCAAAAGATCGAGGACTTGTTGGATTGTGCTCACGAGGGAAACAAGAAGATCAAGAACTTTTGCTGGTCATCAATGGGCGGCCCTTACCCTGCTGGCAATATTACCGAAGCAGTATTGAAACGTGTTGAGGAAGAGCGTTTTGCCTACCAAACTCAGGGAAGCGCCACGGATGGCGATCAAATGCCGCTACTCTAACTCATTATTATGGAACATTATATTTGCACCGGCAGTTGTCATGGCGCTTCGGAAGAAGAGGGTGTGTGCGTAACCGATGGCTGCGACAAACAGTACGAATTACTTGAAGATTGTAATTGTGAAGATGGAAAACATGGGGGAGGAGTTGTTACAAAAGACTCAAATGGGACTGTTCTTGAAAATGGTGATGACGTTTTTTTGATTAAAGACCTGCCGCTAAGAGGAACTAACCAGGTTTATAAGCAAGGAACTGTTGCTAAAAACATTCGCCTGACCGATAATCCCGATGAAGTGGAATGTCGCTTTGGCAAAACCGCTATTGTACTTAGAACTGAATTTTTAAAGAAAAAATGAAAATACTACTCGTTGGAAACGGTGCCCGGGAACATATTATTGCCGAAAAGCTGGCTGAGTCGCCCAAGTGCGATGAGCTGATAGTTTTTGCTAGCGCCCTTAATCCTGCCATTGAAAATTTGGCAAGTACATACCATGTGGGCGACATAAATGATGTGCAGGCAGTACGTGAATTTGCGGAGCAAAATAAGCCTGACTTTGCCATTATCGGCCCCGAAAATCCGATTGCTGCAGGAGTTGTGGACGAGCTTGAAGCCGCGGGTGTACCCTGCGCGTCCCCTACCAAAAAACTGGGACAACTGGAAAGCTCTAAGGCTTTTACCCGCAATTTATTGGATAAATATCATATTCCTGGGAATCCATATTTTCGAACTTTTGAGTCGGATGAAGGCATGCTGGAATATGCAAAAAGTTTAGGTGAATTTGTGGTAAAAGCAGATGGTCTACATGGCGGAAAGGGTGTGCTGGTTCAAGGCGATCATTTTAAAGAGGCTGAAGAAGGTGTTGAAGCTGCCAAAAAATTCATTGAATCTGATGGTTATGTAGTTATAGAGGAAAAGTTCATCGGCCAGGAGTTTAGCTTGATGAGTTTTGTGGATGGGGAGCATGTAGTCGATATGCCGCCAATTCAGGACCACAAACGAGCTTTTGTTGGTGATACCGGCCCAAATACAGGTGGTATGGGTAGCTACAACTACGCCGAAAATCTTCCATTTTTGACCAAGCAGGACTTGAAAGAGGCTCATGAAATAACGGTCAAGACGGCTGCAGCCCTAAAAGAGGAACTGGGCGCACCATTTAAAGGGATCATGTATGGAGGTTTTATTGCCGTGAAGGGCGGCGTGCGGTTGATTGAATACAACGCTCGATTTGGTGATCCGGAAGCGATGAACGCGTTGAGCTTGCTCGAAACGGACTTTGTGGATGTCTGCACGGCAACGATCGATGGAACATTGGACCAACTTGATATCAGGTTTTCGAAAAAAGCTGCCGTTTGTAAGTATGTGGTGCCAGAGGGCTACCCAACTAATTCGCGAAAAGGCGATAAGATTGAAATAGGCGAACTCCCAGAGGGACTGCGCTACTATTTGGCTTCGGTGGATCAACGTGAAGACGGACTTTATATGCTAGGCTCTCGCGCAATCGCTTTTGTTGGCATTGCAGATAACATAGATGAAGCTGAGCAGTTAGCGCAAAAAGGAGTTGAATCAGTGAGTGGCCCGGTTTTTTATCGTGAAGATATTGGAACGGCAGAGCTTATTCAGTCCCGCATTGATATGATGAAATCTCTGCGAGAGTAGATATACTTCTTTTTAGTAATATTAGCCGACTATTAGCCCAATATTATTCCACTATTAGTGGGTTAATATTGCTTTTTTCTATATGGGCATATCTGAGGCAAAGTGAAGACATAGGACTTGTTTTAAACATGAAAAAATGATATAATATACAGATAAATTTAAAACAAAAACGATGCAAATCAAAAGCGTGCTAAATGATTCTTTGAAAAAACTAGCCATTGGGCTTTTGGGGCTTACAGCCATTGGAGCTCTGGCAATCTTCAGCCTTACACCGGTAAAAGCGGACAATCCGACATTCTTTTTATCGAATTCTTCCGGTTGTGCTAGCGCTGTAACAACTTTGAATGCTGGTGTAAATGACAACCTTACTCTTTATGTCTGTGTTGATGCTGATAACGAGGGGCAGGGGCTTCTTGGAGCTGAAACTCATATTGTCTATCCTACATCAAGCTCGAGTGTTAGCGGTATTGCTTGCAATGTTTTTGATACATGTATCGATCTTTCCGAATCTGGAACCATTAAATTACTGGCCGCTTCCGGACCTCTTCCCGAGGGAAAGGCGGTTACTTCTCAAGTGGCGCTTGGTAACTTTACGCTCAATGTTGATAAGGTTGGAAGTACTGCACTTAATTTTAGTCAGGCGCAGGTGATAAACGAAGATCAAGAAGTGGAAAATAGAACTGGCCTTGGACTTACTGTTAATGTAGCCCTTGGATTCCTTTCTGAGGAACCAACTCCAATCGCGGGAGATAAACCCCAAGATAGCGAGGAAGAATCGGGCGAAGCTACAGAGGATAGCACTCCCGAAAAGGAAGAACCTGCCAGTGATACCAAAATTGTAACTCCTGACGTACCTGCTGGCGATGTTCCAACATGGGAAGATCCACCGGTAGCGGCAGAAGAGCCTGTTGGAGACGAGCCCACGGAAGATGAACCTGCTCCTATTGGCGATACGGCAATATCTTATATTCTGACCAGCCCCCTTTCTGACGTTGCTGAGCCTGGGGACAGCGTACAAATAGTTTCTAAGGCCTACTATACAAATGACAGACCAAATGAAAATATTACCTCTTGTTTCTCGTGCCCCACTCCTGATAATTCAGCTGATGGTACAACCACATATAACCTTGTGGGCGGCCCCGGCAGCTTTTCGGGAAGTAAAATTGCCGTCAACAACTCTGCTGTGCCTGGACAAGTGATTACTTTTAACACTCATTATTCTGATGACATCAGTGGAACCAGTGGCCTAAGTGGCGACGTGAGTATTCTGATCGTAGCTGCTGGTGAAAAACCAGTGCCAACTGAACCTGCACCTGTAGTGCCTGAGCCGACTGAACCTGAGCCAACAATAGAAGATGAACCAACAGAAGGTGGTGAAGGCGAGGGTGAAGGCGAGGGTGAAGGCGAGGGTGAAGGCGAGGGTGAAGGCGAGGGTGAAGGCGAGGGTGAAGGCGAGGGTGAAGGCGAGGGTGAAGGCGAGGGTGAAGGCGAGGGTGAAGGCGAGGGTG